>NZ_VWWG01000082.1:0-30945 GCF_011753085.1 Burkholderia sp. Tr-862 | reverse complement strand
GCCGCGCATCAGCGTGTCGTTCCGGCCGATCGTCGCGGACACCGAAGCCGCCGCGTGGGAGAAGGCCGAGGCGATCCGCGCGCGCGTGCGCGCGGCACGGCTCGCGCACGGCCAGCCGATCGACGGCCACGCGCCGCAGAATGCCGGTTCGCAGCGGCTGATGGCCGCGGCCGCGCAGGGCGACGTGCTCGACGAGCGGTTGTGGATGGGCGTCGCGAACCTGACCGGCGCACGCTGGAATTCGACTGCGCTCGTTGGCACGCCCGAGCAGGTCGCGCGTGCGCTCGGTGCGTATTACCGGCTCGGCGTGTCGACGTTCCTGATACGCGGTTTCGATCCGCTCGACGATGCGCTGGCCTACGGGCGCGATCTGATTCCGGCGATTCATGCGCATATCGCGGAGCTCGACCGGGAGGATGCGGCGGTGACGGCCTAGGCGACGACGGCCGATTTTTCGTCTCGCCCCGGCATGTCGATCGCGGACTGCCGGGGCGATTTCATTTCGTGCACCGGTGCATCGGCCCGTCGAGTCAGAACGACGGCAACCCCGGCGGATTCGTCTGCGCACGCGCGAGCGCCTCGCTCTGCAACCCCCAGCGCGCGAGCGCCTGCCCGTAGCGGCCGTTGTCGATCAGTGTGTTCGTCGCGAGCGTCAGGGCCGACGCGAGCCCGCTGCCGCGACGCGTCGCGATCGCGACATCGGCATTCGCCGGCCAGCCCGCGTTGACGACGCCGACCCGGCGGATCTTGCCGTCGCGCGCGGCCTCGTACGCGAGCGACGCGTTCGGGTTCAGCTCGGCATCCGCGCGGCCCGACAGCAGCGCGACGCGTGCCGCCGCGTCGTCGTCGAAATAGAGCAGCTCGGTCGCCTTCGACCCTAGCGCGACATTGCGCCGGCTCCATTCGAGCAGGATGCGCTCCTGGCTCGTCCCCGCGCCCGTGATGATGCGCAATCCCGCGATGTCCTTCGGTTCGGCGATCCGCGCGATCGGGCTCGCGTTGCGCACGTAGAAGCCATGCAGCCCGAGCCGGTAGGTCGTGAAGTCGTACTTCTCCTTGCGTTGCTCGGTCACGCCGACGTTCGAGATCACCGCATCGTACTTGCCGGACGTGAGCCCGAGCGGCCAGTCGGCCCATGCGATCGGCACCAGCCGCAGCGTGCGGCCCAGCGCGTCCGCGACGAGCTGGGCATAGTCGGGGTCCGCGCCCACCACGGTGCGCGCGTCGGTCGCGTAGGTCGACACCGGCGGCGCGTGCGGCGAGATCGCCACCGTGAAGGCCCCGTCGCGCACCCAGCGGTAGTGGCTTGCCGCGCGAATCGCCGTGTCGTCGCGCGACGCACGGATCCGGCCGCTCTGGCGCGGATCGAGGTCCGCCGTCGCAGTGGCTGCATCGGCCGCCTCGGCTGCATGCCAGCGCAGGCTGGTTGCGGCCGCAAGCGCGGCTGTCATGAACTGGCGTCGGTCGATCATCGTCGGTCGCCTCGGAGATGGGAAGCGGCGTGCATCACAGCACCCGCGACAGGAACGCGCGCGTGCGCGGATGGGCCGGCGCGTCGAGCACGACGGCGGGCGGCCCCGACTCGACGACGCGGCCGCGCTCCATGAACAGCACGTTGTCCGCGACTTCGCGCGCGAAGCCGATCTCGTGCGTGACGATCACGAGCGTGGTGCCCGAGCGAGCGAGTTCCTTGATCACGTCGAGCACTTCGTTGACCAGTTCGGGATCGAGCGCCGACGTCGGCTCGTCGAACAGCAGCACCTTCGGACGCAATGCGAGCGCCCGCGCGATCGCGACGCGCTGCTGCTGGCCGCCGGACAGCTGGCGCGGGTAGGCATCGGCTTTATCCGCGAGGCCGACACGGGCGAGCAGCGTACGCGCGGTGCGCTCGGCGGCCTCACGCGTGACGCCCGCGACGGCGACGGGCGCCTCCACCAGGTTCTCGAGCACGGTCAAGTGCGGAAACAGGTTGAAGTTCTGGAACACCATGCCGACCGCCGTGCGCCGCTTCAGCACGTCGCGCTCCTTCAGCTCGTGCAGTACGTCGCCGTCGCGCCGATAGCCGATCAGCTCGCCGTCGATGTCGATGAAGCCGTCGTCGACGCGTTCGAGATGGTTGATCGTGCGCAGCAGCGTCGATTTGCCCGACCCGGACGGCCCGATGATCGCCGTCACGCTGCCGCGCGGCGCGACGAACGACACGTTGTCGAGCACGCGCTGCATGCCGAACTGTTTCGATACGTTGTGCACGGCGACTTCGCCGCCGACGCTCGGCAGCGGCGCTGCCGCGGCGTCGCCGCGGGCCGTTGCGGTGGCTGTTGCGTGGCGTGCCGCGGCACGCCGCCACAGCGCACCGACGCGCGCCAGCACGAACGTCAGTGCCGACGGCGGCGGGTTGCGCAACGCCCCGCGCGCGTAGTGGCGCTCGACCTGAACCTGGATCGCCGACAGCACGGTCAGGATGATCAGGTACCAGACGGTCGCGACCATCAGCAGCGGAATCACTTCGAGATTGCGGCGATAGATCACCTGGACCGTATAGAACAGCTCGGGCATCGCGAGCACGTACACCATCGACGTGCCTTTCGCGAGCGAGATGAGATCGTTGAACGCGGTCGGCAGGATGGCGCGCATCGCCTGCGGCAGCACGATCCGCGTGGTCTGACGGCCGCGCGGCAGGCCGAGCGCCGCGGCGGCTTCGAGCTGCCCCTGGTCGACCGCGAGAATGCCGCCGCGGATCACCTCGGCGGAAAACGCCGCGTGGTTCAGCGTGAGGCCGAGCACGGCCGCGAGGAACGGGCTGATCAGGTCGGTGGTCGGCGTGTCGAACCACACGATGTCGGTGAACGGCACGCCGAGCCGCACGTGTTCGTACAGGTAGCCGAGATTGTTGAGGATCAGCAGCAGCACGATCAGCGGAATCGACCGGAACAGCCACACGAAGGTCCACGCGCTCGCGGCGAGCAGACGCGAACGCGACAGCCGCGCCAGCGCGACGAATGCGCCGAGCGCGAAGCCGAATACCGCGCCGAGCAGCGTCAGCACGAGTGTGCGCGCGAGCCCGGACAGCACCGGCGGCGACAGAAACCATTCGGCGAATACCGGCCAGCCCCATTGCGGGTTGCCGAGGATCGAATGCAGCGCGAGCGCGATCAGCACGAGCGCGAGCACGGTGCCGGCCGTGCGCGAGCGGTGGCGGGCCGGCACGATGCGCAGGCGCGTGCCGGCGTCGCGGACGCGGGACGAAGGAAGCGGCGGCAGTGCGCCGCCGAGATGGGTCGTGTCGCTCATGTCGGTGAAGGTCCTCGATCGGGTCGGTCGGACGCGCCGCGCGTGGCGGCGCGTCGGCGTCACGCGTGCGCTTCGGCCGCGTCGTCCTGTTTTTGCGCTGCGCCGGGTGTCGCATGGCGGCTTGCCTTGCGCGGCAGGCCGAGGTGGTCGCGCAGCGTGCTGCCCGGCAGGTCGCGGCTGTAGCGGCCGCGCGCCTCGAGCACCGGAATCACGAGGTCGACGAAGTCGTCGACGCCCTGCGCCTGCACCGCGAAGCCGAGGATGAAGCCGTCGCCGGCGCCGGCGTCGTGCCAGCGGATCAGCTCGTCGGCGACATGCTCGGCCGTGCCGATGAAGTTCGGGCGCGGCGTCGCGACGGCGAGCGCCGTCTCGCGCAGCGTGAGGTGCTTGCGCTTCGCGTCGGCCTTGATCCGGTCGGTGGTCGAGCGGAAGCTGTTGCGACCGATGTCGCCGAGTTCGGGGAACGGCGCGTCGAGCGCGTACTGCGTGAAATCGTGGTGATCGAAATAGCGGCCGAGATAGGCGAGCGCCTCGTCGATCGTCAGCAGGTCGCGGATCGCCTGGTATTTGTCTTCCGCCTCGGCGGCCGTGCGGCCGACGATCGGGCCGACGCCGGGGAAGATCTTCACGTCGCCGGGCTGCCGTCCGTGCTCGACCGCGCTGTGCTTCACGCGCCGCGTGAACGCGGCCGTTTCGTCGAGCGACGGCGAATGCGTGAACACGGCATCCGCATACTTGCCCGCGAGCCCGATGCCCGTGTCGGACGAGCCGGCCTGGAAGATCACCGGCTGCCCCTGCGGCGAGCGCTGGATGTTCAGCGGGCCCGCGACCTGGAAGAAGCGGCCGTGATGGTCGAGCGTGTGGAGCTTGTCGCGATCGAAGAAGCGCCCGGTCGCGCGATCGCGCACGAACGCGTCGTCGTCCCAGCTGTCCCACAGCCCTTGCACGACCTCGAGGTATTCGTCGGCGATCTCGTAGCGCAATGCGTGCTCGGGATGCGCCTTGCCGAAATTCTTCGCGGTGCCTTCGAGCGGCGTCGTCACGACGTTCCAGCCCGCGCGCCCGCCGCTGATCGCGTCGAGCGACGCGAGCTGGCGCGCGACCGTGAACGGCTCGCTGTACGACGTCGAGATCGTGCCCGCGAGCCCGATCTTGCGCGTCGCGACCGCGAGCGCCGACAGCACGGTCAGCGGCTCGAAGCGGTTCAGGAAGTGCGGGATCGACTTCTCGTTGATGTAGAGGCCGTCCGCGACGAACGCGAACGCGATGCCGGCGGCTTCCGCCTTGCGCGCGATGCCGATCGCGAAGTCGAGGTTGATGCTCGCGTCCGGCGGATTGCTCGGGTGCCGCCAGGCGTTCATGTGGCTGCCTGCGCCTTGCAGCATCAGGCCGAAGGGAATCGATCGTCGGGTCGTCATGGGGGCGTCACGCGTTCTGGTCGGGGTAAAGGGAACGTTCGGCCGAAAGGGCCGCCCGCACGGGCGTGATCGACTGCGCGCCGCCGAGCCATTCGGCCGACGCGAGCCGCGCCGCGTAATCGGTCACCGGCGAGTCGATCACGAACGCGTCGACGTCGAGCCGCCGGCTCAGCGCGTCGAGCGCGCGGTGCACGCGCTCGGGCGTATCGGCCAGCACGGTCGGGCGCAGCTCGTCGATCCGGTAGTCGGACGCGCCGCTTTGCCGCGCGAATTCCGCCGCGGCCTGCGCGCTCGCCAGGTTGAAGCTCTGGCCGCCGGCGAACTGCAGCCGGAAGATCTTCAGCGGCCCGATCAGCTGCTCGGCCGCGTCGCGGGTCGGCGCTGCGACCGCGTACAGCGCGACGAGCGCGCGCGTGCCGCCCGCGTCGCGATACGCAGCCAGCGAGCGCTCGAGGTTCGCGTCGTCGCCGTTGAAGTGTCCCGCGTAGCAGAAGCGCCAGCCGTGGCGCGCGGCGAGCGCGCCGCTGTCGGGCGAGCCGCCGAGCAGGATGCGCTCGGGCGCGTGCGGCGGCACCGGCAGTGCGACCGCACCGGCCAGCGGATGATCTTCGGCGACGCCCCAGCCGAGGAACGCGTCGAGCGCCGCGAGCTGGCCCGCGAAGTCGGGCTTGTTCGCCTTGTCGTGAAACCACTGCAGCGCGCGCGTGGTGAGCGGCAGCCCGCCGGGCGCCTTGCCGATGCCGAGATCGACGCGGCCCGGCCCGAGCGCGGCGAGCAGCCTGAACGACTCGGCGACCTTGAACGGGCTGTAGTGCTGCAGCATCACGCCGCCCGAGCCGACGCGAATGCGCGACGTGTGCGCAAGCAGATGCGCGACCACGATCTCGGGCGCGGAACTCGCGAAGCCCGGTGCGCCGTGATGCTCGGCCACCCAGAAGCGCTCGTAGCCGAGCTGTTCCGCGCGCTGCGCGAGGGTCGTCGTGAAGCGCAGCGCGTCGGCGGCGGTCGTGCCGTCGGCGATCGGGCTCTTGTCCAGCAATGAAAGCGAATAAGACATGGTGTTCGGCATTCCTGCGCAAGGCGTGGAGGGCGGCGCTCAGATCTTCGGCAGGCCCGGCGGATTGGTGCGCGACTGGTCGATCGCTTCCGATGCGAGGTTCCAGCGGTCGAGGATCTGCTGGTAGCGGCCGTTCTTGATCAGCCCGTTCAGCGCGACCGTCAGCGGATCGGCGAGCCCGCTGCCGCGGCGCGTCGCGATCGCGATGTCGGCCGTGCGCGGCCAGCCGCCGCTGATCGCGCCGACGAGCCGCGTCTTGCCTTGCTGCGCGCTCTGGTACGCGAGCACCGAGTTCACGCTGAACACGGCATCCGCGCGGCCCGACTGCACGGCGACGATCCGCATCGCCTGGTCGTCGTAGTACTGGACCTGCACGGGCTTCAGGCCGTGCGCGATGTTCTCGCGGTCCCACGCGAGCAGGATCTTTTCCTGGTTGGTGCCGGCGTCGGTCACGATGCGCAGCCCCGCGACGTCCTTCGGCTCGCGGATCGACTGGAACCTGCTGTCGTTACGCACGTAGAAGCCGACCTGGTCCTTGCGGTAGGTCGAGAAATCGAACTTCTGCTTGCGCTCCTCGGTGACAGTGACGTTCGAGATCACCGCGTCGACCTTCCCCGATTCGAGCGCGAGCGGCCAGTCGGCCCACGCGAGCGGGACGATCTTCAGCTTGCGGCCGAGGCTGTCGGACACGAGCTGGCCGACGTCCGCGTCGAAGCCGATCACCGTGCGCGCGTCGGTCGCATACGAACTGATCGGCGGCAGGCTCGGCGCGACGCCGATCGTCAGCGTGCCGGCTTCGGCGAACTTGAACGACGCGGGTACCGCACGTTCGACGGCCGCATCGGCGGTGCCGCGCGGGCGGCCGCGCTGCTCGGGGCTCAGATCGAAGGTCGCGGCGGCCGCGGCGATCGCGGTCACGCCGATCAGTGCGGCGGCCAGCGTGCGTAGCGCGCGCGGCGTGAAGGGTACGGCTCGTGGCATGGATGCGTCCTGTCGTTGTCGTGTCGTTGTGTGTCGTGGGAGACGGAGTCGGATGAAGCGGCGGTTCAGCGCGGCAGCACCGGTTCGGGGAGCGGCGCCCACAGATCGGCGAGCGTCGACGTGCGCGACGGATCGGCGAGATCCTTGCCGAAGCGCAGGTGGAAATACGCTTCGGGGTCGATCGACGAATCGAACAGGCGCGTATAGCCGGTGCGGTCGTACAGCGCCCACGCTTCGGGCTGGCGAAAGCCGGTGGTCAGGTACACGCGTCGATAGCCCTGCTGCGCGGCGCGCTGCTCAAGGGCGTCGACGATCACGCGTGCGAGTCCCTGGCGGCGCAGGTCCGCGCGGGTCCAGATGCGCTTGAGTTCGGCCGTCTGCGCGTCGTAGCGCTTGAACGCGCCGCCGCCGATCGTTTCGCCGTCGCGCAGCAGCAGCACGAACGCGCCTTCGGGCGGCGCGAACTGCTCGGCAGGGTAGCGCGCGAGTTCGTCGCGGGCGGACGCGCGGCTGTCGGGGCGGTACGCGTCGTAGCGCGTCGCGTATTCGTCGATCAGCGCGTCGATCAGCGGCTGGGCGCGGACATCGAGCGGTGTCGTGTCGATGATGCGGTCGTTCGTGGCCATGGGCATCGCGAAGGGCGCGCGATGCGGACATTCCTGGCGGGGGCGGGGCACACGGCCCGTCCGGTCGGTTCCGTTATCGCGACGCGGTTGTCGTGATGACGGCGGCCGCTCGGTGTCCTGCGAGACATCCGGCGTGCCGCCGCCGTTTGGAACACGTTAGCGGCGCGGCTGGCAAAGGCGAACGAAGCAATTGCGATAAGGATTTCGCGGGTGGTGTAAGAAGGCTTGCAGGCGGAGTGGGGTGGGGCGAACGGGCGTCAGCGCGACGCCCCGCCGTCGCGGGGCGATGGTCCGCGACGACGACGGCGTCAGGCTGCCGCCTGAAGAATCGAGTCGTGCTGATCGCCACCCAGGATATCGACAAGATTGGTCAGCATCCGCCCCAATTCCCCCGTCATCAGCGTGACATCCGAATCGAAGCGTTCATCGTCATTTTGCGCAGTGGGATCCGCCGCCTCCTTGATCACGTCGAGCGGCGTGACACGCTTGATCGTCAGCGACGGTGTCAGCACGAACGAGATTCGGTCCTCCCAGGTCATCGCCAGGCGCATGCATTGTTTGCCGGCTTCGATGTGCCGGCGCATGTCGTTCGCTTCCAGCGCGTGGCCGACGTATCGCACCGTGGCGCCACCTTGGTCGCTCGAGCGCAACTCGGCGTCCTGGTCCACGGTGAAGCCGCCCGGCGCCTCGCCGGACAGCAGCCAGTCCGTCATTGCTGCCACCGGCGAACGGGCCACATGAACACCGGCGAGCGGCAGCGAGTCGATCGATTTGACGAGCAGGCTGCGAACGTCGTCGGCAAGTGCCTGTGCAGCCGCATCGATGACGAGCCAGCCGTTCGCCGTATCGATCCACACGCGGGTATCGCGACGAATGCTGAACGCGCGCGGCAGCAGTTCGTCGGTAACCTGCTCCTTGAGTTCGCGCAGTTGTTTCCGGCCGACCTTGAAACCCTGCTGCTCCTCGACTTCAAGCGCACGCGCTTTGGTTACTTGATTGACGACCGATGCCGGGAGCAGCTTCTTTTCGGCACGAAACAGCAGCAGCATCTGCCGGTTGATCGAATACACAAGCGCGCCGTCGTCACGCGGCGAAGCCCATCCGACGCTCTGCATTTCGACGCTGCTGCCCGGCTGAAACGCGTAAGGCGCCAGCCATTTTTCCATCTGGTCGGGGGTCACGGCCCAAGGTGCCGGAAGACGGTGAAGCTGAAGATTCTTGAACCACATAGGGGTACGGGCAAAGCGCGTCATTCTATATGACGGTGACGGTTCCCGGCCAATTTCGATCGTTCGACAACATCGCGAAGATCGCCGGCAATCTCGCGGATGTGCGCGACTTGCTTTGGCCTACCTCAAGAAAACCGTGAAGTAAGTTTCTCTTTCCGAGAAGGAATCCAGACGTGATAAAGGCCATTCTTTTATTACCACGGGGTATTGGTTTTTGAACATGCTTTACGATGTGTCGGAATAAGACTCGAAGAGAGCATCTTCATCGACAACCCTCTGGAAAATCTGATTTCACCAAGCGCGCTTGGCATGAGTGTGGTTTTCCACGACGATGAAAAAACGATGTTGGGAAACTGATCGCCACCCTCAGGAACGTGTTCCACATCCAAAAACTGGGGCGTTGTTGCATTCAACGGGCGTACCTCGGCCGCCTGCGATTCGGTGCGTCGTGCCCACAGGCAGTGACGATGGTGCGCCGAATCAGTCAATCGGCGCACCATCGAAGCCTGGGTCAGGTCATTTCTTGATGAAAGAATCCTGGGGGACCGGAACCGGGCTCCAGATCTCCGCATCCGATGCGTTTGCCGAGAATGTCCAGATGGGCGTGCCCTTCGCGACCGTTCTCCACTGGAGGTCGAAGACAAGTTGCGAATTGGTCACGTTTTCGATGTAGCCCGATTGCGTGTCGTCCGATTGCGGGTCGAATTGCCATTGCTGAGAGGCCGACGCGTGGTTTTTCACGTAGGTGTTCAGGACAAGGTATCGCTCGTCGGATACCGTTCCGCAGTCGATGGCGAGCGTGGGGTCGCTGTGCAGCGTGATTCCGCCATCCGCTTGGAAGTCCCACTCGGTATACAGGTGGTCCGTAGTGGCGGGAACGAGCACCACCCTGTTGCCTGTGACGCGATCGGTGACGCCGATGACCCAGCTGGTATCCGCCGTGTAATAAATTTTTGCCATTTTTTCCTCTGAGGGGTAATTGGATGAGTCGATAAATGAATGCTTCCTTCCCGACAGCAGCCTCACACGGAAATCATCCTTGCCACAAGACCCTTGATGTATCTGCATATAATCGACGAAAAATCGTCGGCGCTTTATTGGCAAGGTTTGAGGATGGGCTTCTGCCTGGGATAAACATTAGGCCCGTCACATCGCTGAATCAATTACATGCGATTACACGACAGGATGGCGTTGTCGCATAAATCGGGCGAGCAAGCGGCCGGCTGACGTTTACGCACAACAGCCGGTCCGGCAACCTTTTTATCAATCCAGGTTTGCCATCCGCGTGGGCGTGCTGAACCGCATGGCGGACCTCGCACGTCCGCAATCCGTTCGTATTGCCTGAAATCATGACCATCGGCCTTACCTCGTCACTACGCCCGATTAATGCAACAACGCCGAAACTGGAGTGACACGCAGGGCCGTTGCGCGAATGGCCGCTGTTGGGCGAACGGGCGGCCCGTTCAAGGTCGACATGCAGCATCGGAGCGGCGCCGGGCTGAAATCGACGAGAAAGAGCCGATTGATGGTTGTATCGAGATTGGCGACAATGAATGCCATTCCAACAGAGGGCAAAAAAATAATGATGAATTCCGGCGACGGCCTGACCAGTCCAGCACGGCTCCTGCGACTCGCGTCATGGGTAATTGCGATCATCTTCGCGGTCTTTCTGAACATGCTCGGCAGTCTTGTGATCCGCGACATGGCGTTCGCGCCGAGCGGCGGTCCGCCCGTCATCGAGCAATTCGCTGATACTCAGGCAAAGGCGCGGCTGGACGCGGCGCGGCGCCGTTTGCAGGCGCAGCACGACGCGCTTGTCGAGAAGGCCGACACAATGGAAGTGGCGCGCGGCCGCGCCGCGAAGGAGTACGCGGCCGAGAAGGAAAGTTTCCGCAACTGGCTGGCAACCCGCTCGGTGACAGGAGACAGCGCGAGGAACCCGGACATTCTGGCCAGAACGCACAAGCTTGATACGCTCCAGGCCGTGGTGGTCAACTGGCAGCATCAGATCGATGCGATCGGCGACCAGCAACGGGCACTGAGCGCGCAGCAGACTCAATTGAACACGCAAATCGCCGAAGCGGACGCAGCAGCCGAACGGCGCTTCGACGAGGCAACACGGCACTACGAGATGCAAGTATTCGGGCTTCGGCTGGCGCTGACGTTACCGATACTGCTGGCTGCGATCTGGCTGTTCATCCGCTACCGCAAGGTGCGCTACTGGCCTTTCGTGTATGGTTTCGGCCTGTTTGCACTGAGCGCGTTTTTCATTGAACTGGTTCCGTACCTGCCGAATTTCGGCGGCTATGTCCGGGTTCTGGTCGGCATTGCACTCACGGTATTCGCCGGCCTTTACATGATGAAGGCATTTCAGCGCTATGCCGAACGCAAACGGCTCGAATTGCAGCAGGATCAGGGTGCACGCGCGCGCACGATCGGATACGAAAAAGCCGTTCGGTCACTCGAAAAAAAGCGCTGCCCGTCATGCGACAAACAATGGAATCTCGGCGGCGACGATTCCACGTTCTGCGTACATTGCGGATTGCGGCTTTTCAATGTATGCGAATGCGGCGGCCGGAATTTCTTCTTCTTCCCGCATTGCCATCAATGCGGTGCTGCGCAGGGAAATGAGTCACCCGGCTGACGGTCCGCATATGCACTGGCGCCGGCGTACGACGGTTGTGACGCGTTGTCGATATCCTTCGCGGGGGCGGGTTGCGCCAGTCGCGCTCACGCGATGACACGCGGCGGCGTCGACGCCTCCGCCAGCTGAAACAGGCAATCGCCACGCTGCACCTGCGCCGGCACGCGCTTGCACACCACTTCGCCGTCGCCCTTGAAGCGATGCAGCACCGGTTCGCGCAGCGGCGTATCGGGGAAGTGCACCCACGCGGCCGGCTGTCCGGCCTTCACCTGGTCGCCGAGTTCGACGAGCGGTTCATACAGCCCGCGCTCGTACGCATAGACGAAGTGGCGATCGCCGTCGACGCGCAGGAAGCGCGTGACGGTCGGCGGCGCGTCGGGCACGAGCGCGCCGCGCAGCAGGCCGATATGGCCGAGGTAGTGCAGCAGCCCATGGCGGCCGAGCCGGATCAGCGACGGATCGGCCATCCCCGCACCGCCGAGTTCGGTGACGATCGAGATCGCGCCCTGCCGGCGCGCGGCCGATGCCGAATGCACCGGGTTCGGCGCGTGCAGCAGCGCGTTCGGCAACCCGAACGCGACGAGCAGCCCGTTGAGCTTCTCCGCCTCGTCATCGTCGAGCGGGTCGATCGCGAGCATGTTGCCGCCCTGGTACAGCAAGGAGCTGCCGCCCGAATGCAGGTCGACCAGATACTGCGCGCGCGACAGCAGCGCATGCTCGATGTAGTGGGCGATCATCTGCGTCGGCGTGCCGGTGGGGTCGCCGGGGAAGCTGCGGTTCAGGTTGCCCTCGTCGAGCGGCGACACGCGCAGGCCCGCGTCGGCCGCGGGGAAATTCGCCATCGGCAGCAGGATCAGCTGTCCGCTGACCATCTCCGGTTCGATCTCGCGCATCAGCTGCGACACGATGATCTGGCCTTCGTATTCGTCGCCGTGATTGCCGGCCATCACGAGCGCGACCGGGCCGTCGCCGTTGCGGATCGACGCGATCGGGATCGGCAGCCAGCCGTACGCGGAGCGATGCACGGAATGCGGCAGGCGCAGGTAGCCCGCATGCTTGCCTTGCGCATCGAGATCGATTTCGCAGTGGATGGGATTTCGGTGTGAGGAAGAGGAGGCGGTCATGGCGACATCGTTCGAAGAACGGGAGTCTGCCATCTTATCGGGAAACGACCGTCGCGCGGCGGGCGCGGTGCAGGCGATGCAGGGCACCGTCAACCGGCCCGCACGCGAAGGCGCGACATGCGCAACCGGAGCGGCCGCGCGCGATGTTGCAGCGCTGAAACGCATGCCGGCGTGCGAGCCGGTGGCCAGCGCACGTCGGGTTGCGCGTCAGCCCCTTGTCGCGACAGGGCCGGCGCGCCTGATCGCGTCAGCGACCCGACGTTTCAGCTTCGATACGGCCTTCTTCCCACAGCGCCCAGAAACGGCTGCCGGCGCGATACGGATTCGCGCGCCGCGCCGCGTGATCGGTGATGCCCTGGCGAAATGCGCCATACAGCGTCAGCGGCGGGCTGTCGACGCACGCGGCTTCACGGGCGGCGGGCGGGCGGTGCTCGGAGACGAGCCGGCGGATCAGCGCGGCGCCATCGATCACGTCCGGTTGATCGATCGTTTCCGTGCGGCTGAGGACTTCGACGGTATTCATGTTCAGGCTCCCCGACGTCGTGTTTCCCAGTCAAGGAGCAATAAGAGTGCCAGCGATGAAATGCCGTGCACCGCCGCGATCGTGCGGGCTTCTGCGGCGAACGTGGCGCGCGGCGCGGGCCGATGTTACGGAACACGTCACGTGACATGGCCGCGCGTGGCGAAACACATGCGCACATGCGCCGGCCCCTGCAACGCGTTTCGGAAATGAATCGCGGGGAGCGAACGCAGATGCAGGGACGCGCGGCGCGCTCGCTCAGCTCGCGGTCGCGGGCGCCATGCGGCGGCTTCCCGCCGAATAGAAACGGTAGATCCCCTTGCCGCCCGACTTTGCGTCGTACAGCGCGCTGTCGGCCTGCCGGATCAGTTCGTCGGGCGAGCCGTGTCCGTCGTCGAGCGCGATGCCGATGCTGATTCCGAGGCTGACGGTCGCGCCGATCGACAGCGTGTACGGCGCCGAAATCTGCCGGATGATGCGCGCGGCGAGGATCGAGCACGCCTGCATCGTCGTGTGGTCGATCGCGACGACGAACTCGTCGCCGCCGATGCGAGCCGCCAGCTCGCCGGGCGGCAGCGTCTTGCCGAGCCGCTCGGCGACCTGCGTGAGCACTTCGTCGCCGGCCTGGTGGCCGAACCGGTCGTTGATCGCCTTGAAGCCGTCGAGGTCGAGATACATGACGGCGAGCGCGGGGCTCGGCAGGCGCGGCCGATGCGCGAGCCTGCGCCTGAGTTCCGCATGCAGTTCGTGGCGATTCGGCAAGCCGGTCAGCGCGTCGTGCCGCGCGAGGTGCCGGATGTGCTGCTCGGCGCGGCGGCGCGTGGTGACGTCCTCGACGATGACCACCGCGTTGCCGTCCGGGACGCGATGGCGCGTCAGTTCGAGCTGGCGACCGTCGGCGAGCGCGATGTCGAGCGGCGCGGGTTCGTCGCGGCTCAGCCAGACCGCGCACTGCGCGGCGAGGCCCGCCTGGCCGGGATCGGTCACCGCGTTCGCGCCGAGCGCCGCGATGACGTCGGGCAGCGGGGTGTCCAGCATGATCTCGCGCGGCGAGCCGAACAGCTGCGCGGTGCGCCGGTTCGCGACGATCACGCGGCTCTCGCCGTCGATCATGCACAGGCCGTGCGGCATGTAGGTGAGTGCGGCATCGAAGCGCGCGACGAGCTCGGCGTTGCGCTGGCGCGCGGCAATCAGCGCGACCAGCACGCGGTAATGGCGGTCGACGACCGTGCGCATCGCCGCGAGATAGATCACGAGCGGCGGCAGCAGCAGCCACGCGCCGGGCCGATGGGCCAGCAGGGCGCCGACGCCGATCGGCAGCACGCCGAGCGTGACCTGCGTCATCGCGAGCCGCGGCAGCGCCGAATTACGCGACGCAATCCCGCCGAACACGCCGCCCGCGACCATCACCGACAGCGTGCCGAGCTCGAAGTCGGACGCATCCATGCAGCCCATGACGCCGAGACCGAGCACGAAGCACGCGGCGAGCGACACGGGTGCATAGTGCCGCGCCCAGTATTCGGCGCGATCGTCGCCGGCGGCACGGCGTACCGCATACGCGCGTGCGATCGCGAGTCGCGCGGCGAGCAGGCCGACGTCGACGACGAGCCACACGAAACACCAGAGTTGCTGCAGACGGATCAGCGCGATCGCCGCGACGAACGCGCTGGCGACGCCGGACAGCGCCATCGGGCGCAGGTCCTCGAACAGCGTGACGAGCATCGACGGACGCAGTGCGTCCGTCACGCGGTGATTACCGCAGGGGGGAGTGGCGAGAACGGCGTTCAGGAGGCGCGCCTTGACTGCCATGGCTCTTTTGACCTCGACACGATGCGATTCATCGCCGATAGCCCCGCGCGGCAGGTGGCGGGATGACCGGCGAGCCGGATGCGCACGACATTACCATGAAATATCGGCCGCGCGTGCCGTGCGGGGGGCGTCGGCGGGTAGTCGTAAACCACGCTTGCGAGCGCCTTGCGGATTCGCCGGTGCGCGGGCAGGATCGTTGCCAACGGGACGATGTCGGGCGGCCGCCGCGACCGGGCGCCGCAGCCCGTCCGAATCTCGTTATAAGAAATTCAATAAGTATTTCATGCGAGAACGACTATAGGCGATATATCCAAAACAATGCCAGAATGCGCGCCGCTCCGAACGCCGCGACACCCGATCGCCGTACGAGCCGCATCAGGAGGTTCCCCCACATGCAAAACCACGGCCTGTCACGGCGGGGTTTTCTGAAAGCCAGCGTGCTGGCGGGCGTCGCGGTCTACGTCGCGCCCATCGGCAGCCGCGCATTCGCGGCGCTCTTCGAAGAAAAACTCCTCACCCCGGTCAAATGGGATAGCGTCACCGGCATCCCCCAATTCCGCATCGACGGCATCGCGAAGGTCACGGGCTCGAAAGTGTTCGCCCGCGACGTGCGCGCGGCCGACATGCCGCACTGGCCGCAGCAGCAGTCGCACGCGCTGATCCTGCGCGTCACGCAGGCCGACCGCCTCTACGAAGGCTTCGACCTGTCGCTGCTCGGCGACGAACTGAAGCCGGACCGCGTCGTCACGGCCGACGATCTCGCGCGCGACGGCGTCGCGTTCCCGACGTTCTACGGCGACGACATGCTGTTGCCCGCCGGCAAGACGCCCGCGTATCTCGGCCATGCGGTCGCGATCCTCATCTACCACGACTTCGCGCGCTTTCGCTTCGCGAAGAACGCGCTCAAGTTCCGCGACGACGTGATCCGCTACGGTGCGGTCACGGGCCCGCTCGAGCGCGATCCGTGGGGCACGTTCCGCTACGTGCGGGTGGGCGGCAAGACGGCTTACGACGACGATGTCTACTCGAGCCTGAAGGACGCGCCGATCTTCCCGAGCATGATGCGCAAGCACCTGCCGGTCTGGCCGGACGGCAAGGAACACGGCAAGCTCGACGAGCAGGGGATGTTCCTGGCCGGCCAGATCGCCGCCGAACTCGATCGTCCGTCCGCCGACTGGCTCGTGTTCGACCGCGAGTACAACACGCAGTCGGTCGATACCGCCGCGCTCGAACCCGACAACGCGAACTGCTGGTACGACGCCGCGACGCAGTCGATGCATCTCGTCGTGCCGACCCAGTCGCCGCTCGAAGTGGCGGAGAATGCGGCCGCGATGGTCGCGAAATGCCGCTTCCCGGTGAAGAAGCTGTTCGTGCATCCGTGCTACACGGTGGGCTACGGCTCGAAGGATCACTGCAACGTGCCGTTCTACGGCCTCGTCTGCGCGCTGTACGCGGACGGCCGTCCGGTGCGGTTCGCGAACGACCGCTACGAGCAGTTCCAGACATCGCTGAAGCGTCACGCGTTCAAGATGCATTACCGGATCGCGGTCGATCGCAACACGGGCCTCCTGCAGTCGTTCAAGGGCGACTTCGAGGCGAACGGCGGCGGGCGCTCGAACTTCTCGCCGTCGGTCGCGATGGTCGGCGCGACGGCCGCGCAATCGATCTACTACTTCCCGAAGAGCGACCTCGCGGCGGTCGCGATCGCGTCGCGCGCGATCGACGCCGGCTCGGCCCGCGGCTACGGCACGCTGCAGAGCATGGCCGCGACCGAGATGGCCGTCGACGAAATCGCCGCGCAACTGAATCTCGACCCGATCGATTTCCGTCTGCGCAACGCATTGCGTTCGGGGATGAAGAACACGCAGGGCGCGATTCCCGCCGGCGCGCTGCGCGTCGAGGAAGTGCTGGAACGCGCGAAGCAGCATCCGCTGTGGACGCGTCGCGCGACGCGCAAGGCCGAATTCGAGGCCGCGAACCCCGGCAAGCGCTACGGCGTCGGCTTCGCGTGCGTGCAGAAGGATTTCGGCACGGGCGCCGAGGCCTCGTTCGCGAAGGTCGAATTCGACGAGAACGGCAAGGTGTCGCTGCATCACACGGCCGCCGAGATCGGCACCGGGATGTCGACGTCGCAGGCCGTCGCGGTCGCGAAGTGGCTCGGCCGCCCGGCGACCGACGTGCGCGTCGCGCTGACCGAATGGCCGGACCTGCCGGTCGAGACGAGCGGCGATCCGTACCTGATGTCGCAGGCCGACCAGGATCGCCTGAGCGCGAATCCGCGCTGGTCGCCGAGCTATGCGTCGCCGTCGAGCGCGACGAACTCCGCGTACTACTTCACGCACAGCACGCGCGAAGCCGCGCGCGCGGTGTTCCGCTACGGGCTGTGGCCGGCCGCGATGTCGATCTGGACGCGCGGCCTCGGCGGCGGCCAGGCCGCGCCGTACGCGATCCGCATCGAGGACGCGCGCTGGGTCGACGGCAAGCTGACCGCCGACGGCCTCGAGCCGCTGACGTTCGAGCAGCTCGCGAAGCAGGCGCATGCGCTCGGCCTGCCGACCGGCGCCGTCGTGCACGTGTTCAACCGCTGGCAGTGGACCGACGCCGAGTTCGAAGTGGGCGGCATGGTCGATCGTCTGCCGGTCGACGGACTGTCGTTGCGCGTCGGCGCGCCGAAAACGGGCGACGCCGGCCCGCTGCCGGGCACCGCCGCGCCGGCCGGCGCGACCGCGATGCGCGGCACGCTGGCGCCGACCGCGAACGGCTACTGCGTGCTGGACCGCAAGCGCGTGTTCATTCCGCCGACGAGCCGCAACAACGCGGCCGTCACGTACTACACGGCGGTCGGCACGCTCGTCGAGCTGGCCGTGCACGAAGCGACCGGCAAGGTCGAGCTGCTCACGCATCACTCGATCATGGAGTGCGGCAACCAGATCTCGCCGCAGCTCGTGTCGGGCCAGCTGCAGGGCGGCCTCGCGATGGGCATCGGCCATGCGCTGCACGAGGCGCTGCCGCTTTACGAGGACGGCCCCGGCAACGGCACGTGGAACTTCAACCGTTACCCGCTGCCGCGCGCGACCGACGTCGCCGTGTGGTCGCAGACGGGCGACATCCTGCCGCCGCTGTCCGAGACCGATCCGCCGAAGGGCGTCGCCGAAGTGGTCATGATCCCCGTCGTCGGCGCAATCGTGAACGGCATCGCGCACGCGATCGGCCATCGTTTCACCGATTTGCCGGTGACCCCGCAAAAGATTCAGGAGGTGCTCGCATGACGACCGCCCAAACCGCGGCTTCGGCCGCGAGCGCCAGCGCGGCTGCGACCGCTGCATCCGCGCCGAACGCGGCTTCGGCCGCCCCGGCATCCGTATCGGCCGCGCCCGCTGCCGCGCCGGCCGCCGTCGAGCGTCCGCTCGTCCGGTTCCAGCAGAAACCGCTGTCGGTGAACATCAACGGCAAGTCCGTCGGCCCGATGCAGGTGCCGGAAGGGCTGATGATGATCGAGTTCCTGCACGAGTACGCGGGCCTCACCGGTTCGCGGCTCGGCTGCGGGCAGGGCGTCTGCCACGCATGCGTCGTGATCGTCGACAAGCCGGACGGCACGAGCGAGGAGATGCGCACCTGCATCACCGGCGCGCACTTCTTCCACGGCCGTTCGATCCGCACGATCGAGGGCCACGCGAAGCGCAACGACGCGGGCGAGGTGGTCGAGTTGTCGCCGATCCAGCAGAAGTTCCTCGAGCACTTCAGCTTCCAGTGCGGCTACTGCACGCCGGGCTTCGTCAATGCGGCGACGGTGCTGATCGAGCGCCTGAAGCGCGAGCCGATCGCGAAGGCCGACGTCGAGCGCACGATCACCGACGCGCTGAACGCGCACCTCTGCCGCTGCACGGGTTACGTGCGCTACTACGCAGCCGTGAAGGACGTGATCCTGACGACGCCGGGACTCGTGAAGGACGCCGCATGAAACGCACATTCGCTCATCGTGCCGTGCGGGCCGCAGGCTTGCCCGCACTCGCGGCCGTCTGCGCGCTGCTGCTCGCCGCCTGCGGCGGCCATGACGCGCCGGTCTCGAGCGCGGCATCCGGCGCGCCCGGCGCCGATCAGGTCGCGCGCGGCCGCTATCTCGTCAAGGCCGCGGACTGCGCGGCGTGCCACACCGCGAAGGACGGCGCGCCGTTCGCCGGCGGTGCGCCGCTCGAATCGCCGTTCGGCACGTTCTACGGCTCGAACATCACGCCCGACAAGGATCACGGAATCGGCAGCTGGAGCGCGGGCGATTTCTACGCCGCGCTGCACGACGGCAAGGCGCCGGGCAAGCGGCTGTATCCGTCGATGCCGTACACGTCGTACCGGCAGCTCACGCGCGCCGATAGCGACGCGATGTACGCGTACCTGAAGACGGTCAGGCCGATCGCGCAGGAAAACCGCGCGCACGCACTCAAGTTCCCGTACAACCTGCGCTTCGGCATGGTGTTCTGGGACATGGTGTTCCTGAAGGACAGCCTGCCCGACGCGTCGAGCGGCCGGTCCGCCGACTGGCAACGTGGCCGCTACCTGGCGGGCGCGCTCGGCCACTGCGCGGAATGCCACACGCCGCGCGCGTTCACCGGTCAGCTCGACGACGCGAAGCCGTTCGCGGGCGCCGCGCTCGGCCGGGTGGCCGCGCCGGACATCACGCCGGCCGGCCTCGCCGCGCGCGGCTGGACGGGCGCCGACCTGCAGACGTTCTTCGGCGTCGGCATCGCGCCGCAAGGCTCGGCGTTCGGGGAAATGTATCCGGTCGTGCACCTGAGCACGCAAACCATGACGAAGGACGACCTGCGCGCGCTGTCCGTGTACCTGCTCGGCGATACGCCGCCGGCGCCGCAGCCGGTGAAGCCGGTGTCGGCCGACGCCGCGCAGCTCGCGGCCGGCCGCTCGGTGTATCTCGCGGTGTGCGCGGGTTGTCACGGCTTGAACGGCGAAGGCAAGCCGCACGTGGCGGTGCCGATGAACGGCAATTCGACGCTGCGTCAGGGCGACTCGCGCAACCTGCTGGTCGCGATGCTCGACGGCATCGACGAGCAGAAGTTCGCCGGCTTCGAAAACCTGCAGCCGATGCCGGGTTTCGCGCATACGCTGAGCGACGACGAACTCGCGCAGCTCGCGAACTACCTGCGTGCGACGTGGGGCGGCCAGCCCGCGAACGTCACGCCGGCCGACGTGAAGGCCATGCGTCAGTAAGTCGTGCGGCGCAGCGGGGCGCCGCGCGCGAGGCGGCCGGATTCCGGCTGCGCTCGCGCGCGACGCTCCGCCCGCACCTGTCCGGCGGCGCTTCAGTAGCCGCCACCACCACCTCCGCCTCCGCTGCCACCCGCGCCGCCATACCGGCTCATGCCGGCTCCTTGCGATACACCGCCGCCCGACGACGTACATCCCGCCGACAGCACCAGCATCAGCGCCGCGAGCAGTGCCGCGGCCAGTCTTGCCGATTTCATTTCACTCTCCTTGCACCGCGCAGGCCGCGCGGCCGCGTGGTTCGCATGAACCGGCGCCGCGCGAAGACGAAACGTTTCCGGCGCGCGGTTTATTCCATGCTTTTTGCGTATCGGCACGGCTCAAGTGTGCGTCTCATGCCGGTGCCGGATCGGCTGCCCGGCACGGCGGCTTGGTACACTCCGGCTCGCCGCCATTCCGATTCCCACGACAAAAACCATGAGCGCCACTCGCGAGCGTCCGCCGCGCAAATCATCGAGCCCGTCCAATCCGGTCGTGTTCGGCTGTCTGTCATTTACCTTCGGCGCGCCGCTGGTCGCGGCGCTCGTGTGGCCGGCCGTGATGCTGGTTGCATGGTCCGTGATCAACGGCCCGCACTGGGAGACGCTCACACTCTGCGCAAGCATGGTGCTGTTGATCCTTGGCGCGTCGTTCTTCCTGGGCTATTTCCTGCCGGCGACGCTCGCGGGCGGCATCATGGGCGCGATCGGCACGCGCATTCGGCGGCGCTGGTTCGTGCTGCTGGGCACGATCGTCGGCACCGGTCTGATGGTCGGTTACGTGCTGCTGCAGTCCCATCTGCTGAACGACGGCGAAATCGGCGGGATCAACGTGATCGCGATACTCGATTCGTTCGTGACGTCGGCCGTGATGTCGCACTGGCTGCATCGACGGCTCGAACGCTCACGTTCGAGTTGAAGCGTGTGCCAGCGGGCGCCGTGCGATCGACTGGTGACGGCCGGGATGATGGCGCGCATGAACCGGACGAACCGAGGTCGCACGGCAACGCGCAGCCGGGGCGGGCGGGGCGCCCCGGCGACTCGCTGCATGAAAGGCCAAGGGTGATGCGTGGCCGGGATGCCGCCGTCGCGGCGGCATCCCGTCAACGATAGACGAGATCGGCGCGGCGATTCTGCGCCCATGAATCTTCGTCATGGCCGGGCGCGACCGGCTTTTCCTTGCCGAGGCTGACCGCTTCGAGTTGCGTCGCCTGAACGCCGAACGTTTCAAGCGCACTCATCACCGCTTGCGACCGGCGCTGGCCGAGCGCGAGGTTGTATTCGGACGTGCCGCGTTCGTCGGTGTTGCCTTGGATCAGCACGCGGCGCGACGGGTGGCTGCGCAGGTAGTCGGCGTGCGACTGCAGCAGCGACTGGAATTCCTGCTTCACCGAGTACTGGTCGAAATCGAAGTAGACGCTGCGCTTGGCAAGCGGGCTGTTCGGATTGTTCAGATCGTCGGTCGTCACCGTGGCGACCGCTTCGCTCGACGGCGCCGGCGCCATGCCGGCATTCTCGGGCGTTTTCGCCTCGTGGTGACAACCCGCCAGCAGGGCGAAAGCTGCCAGGACCGCAAATCGGTTCGTTTTGCTCATTGTGCGTCTCCTGCGGTTGACTGCGAGGAAGGCGTCGTGCGTGCCAACCGGCAACGTCACGAATCCGGCCGAGATGACACGAAAGTGCCGGCTTCCGTGCGCAATGCGATGCGCTTTCGTAAGCCGGCGATGTGTCATATGAAAGATTGTCTCGGCCGGAACGCCGAATTCACGGCGCCGCTGCAACTAGATTAGGAAAAATGTCACAGCGTGACCAGTTTCTCCGTCTATTTCACGCAACAACGAGGCAGGACGCATTCTTGCTTGCGCGGGCGCCACAGGATCCGCTGCGAAGCGTGATGCGCGATTTGTGATGCGCGATTTCGGTGCGGGCGCATCGAGCTTGGCCGGGTCGTCAGAACTTGTGCCGCAACCCGAGCGCGACCACCAGCTGGTTGCTGCTGGCGGACGGCGTCATCGTCCAGACGGTCGCGTTGAACGCGGGATTGCCGTTGCCGCCGCTCACGCTTTGATAGACGGCTTCGAGATACGCGTCCGTGCGGGTCGAGAGCGCATAGCCGGCCTGCGTGACCACGTGGTTCCATTTCGGGCGCGTCTGGCCGGTGCGCGTGTCGAATCGGCCCATCGTGTACGTGTACGCGGCGGACAGGCTGAACGCCGGCGTGACGAAGAAGCGGCCGTCGACCGTGAAATTGTCGAACACCAGCGATTCACCCTTCAGCGGCGTGATGCCGCCGCCCTGGAGCACGCCGCTCACGCCGTCGGTGGCCGAGTGCGACCACGCGGCGCCGACCGAATGCAGGCCGAACGCATAGCGGCCGGCCATGGCCCAGATCTGCTGGTTGCCGCCCGTGATCGTCGCCGAGCCGTCGACCGTGCTCAGTGCGCCGTCCGGGTTTGGCGCGTTGCGGTCGCGGCTGATCTTCAGGTAACCGGCGCCGAGCTTCAGCGGTCCGTTCGCATACCCGAGGCCCGCGCTCCAGACGGCGTTGTTCGAGAACGCGCCGGCCGTGTTCGAGAACCCGTACAGCGCGCCGAACGTCAGCCCGCGATACGTCGCGCTCGTGTACTTCACCGCGTGATTGATGCGCAGATTGCGGTTCGAGTCGTCGTTGTCGTACGGGTGCACCGCGAGGTTGCCGCCCCAGCCCGGGCCTGACGCACCGAGCGGCGTCACGAAATCGAGGATCGGGTCGTACTGGCGGCCGAACGTGAGCGTGCCGGCCGTGCGCGAACTCACGCCGGCCCATGCCTGACGGCCGAACATGTCGACGCCTTTCTGCGACAGCTTGCCGGTCGTGCCGGAGAAGCCGTTTTCGAGCGCGAAGACCGCCGCCGTCCCGCCACCGAGATCCTCGCGGCCGCGCAGCCCCCAGCGCGATGCGTTCAATGCGCCGCTCGTCAGCGCGACGCTGCCGCTGCCCGGCGAACCGGCGCCTTGCGTACGCTGGTGGGTGGCATAGGTGATCGACGTGTCGATCAGGCCGTATAGCGTCACGCTGCTCTGTGCGTGCGCGACGCACGGGATCAAGCCGGCCACGCAGGCGGCAATCGCGGTCGCGGGGAGTGCGCTAGTGCGGTGGCCGCGACGGACGGCATGCGCCGCGGCGGCGCGCGCGCGGGCGCGCTGGCCGATTTTGTAGGAATACATAGGATTTTTTATCGTTGGTCTCCGGCCCGATCGCCGGTGGGTCGCGTCGGCGCGCGGGCCGACGAATCGAGCGGCCATTATTGGAGATCGTGCGACCGTCGATTAAGGCGCTGCACAGGAAAGGTCCTCTGCGAAATCGCATGGAATCGCGACGTCGCGGCGCAGCCGGGGTGCGGCCAGCGCGCGGGGCATATGTACGGATGCGTGTGCGAGTTAGCGGCGGGCAAGCGGTAGTGCGGCGTCGGCGCCGCCGCGCCGATACGCGGCACGAACCGCGATCGCCCGCGCTTCGAGCGCGTCCGCGGAGAGCGCCGGCCGCAACCGGACGGCCACGCGCGGCAGCGACGCAAGCTGGTTGCGCAGGCAAACGATCGCGTCGCGGCATCGCGCGGATCATGGGTTGCCGGTGGAACGCAGTATGTATTTATGACGCACACCGACACAACCGGCAAATTTTTCCGCTGGCAGCCATCATCGGCCGAACGCCGGCGCGTTCGTAGCAAGAGTCTCCCGGCGCCGCCGCAACCCGGCCGGCGACTACGTAATGCGCGACTTTTTCACCCGCGAGCGTTCGGCACAATGGACCATTGCGCGTGGCTTGCCTGCCGCTGTGCCGGCCCGTCACGCATGCCGCGGGAGAACGGACATGGTGTTGATGGCAGTGGGCGGGGGCGGGCCGGTCAGCGTGCCGCAGCCGCAGAATGACGACGATCCGGCGCCGAAGAACGGCACCGGTGGCACCCCGCCGGCCCAGACGCCGGAACAGCAGGCCCTCGCGGCCGCGCAGGCCGAGACGCAGCGCCTGCTCCAGCTCGCCCAGGCCGAGATGGCGACGCTCAAGCGCCTGCACGACCAGGGCGCGTCGCAGGCCGACCTCGACAACCAGGTGAAGAAGGCCGAAACCGCATGGGGCGCGGTGCAGGCGGCCGTCGAGAACCAGATGCGCGTCGCGGCCGACGGCGGCGGCGACACGGACAAGGCGATCGCCGGCGTGGCCTCGGATCTGCGCAATGCGTCGCCGAAGGATCCGGTGCTCGGCTCGGTGCTCGACGACGCGCAGAAGGCGGTGTCGGCGGAATCGGCGCCCGAGCGGGCGACCAACGTGAAGGCGTTCCAGTTCGCGATGGCGTGGCAGAAGGACCAGGACGCGAACGCCGACGTGCAGCGGTACAACGCGTTGCCGGGCGGCATTCGGCGCGCGGATCCCGACACCGGCGCGCAACTGCGCGAGGCCGCCGGCACCGCCGACACGAATGCGAACAACGCGTACACCGCACTCACCACCTCGTTGCGCCACGAATACAGCACGTCGGCCGCGACACTGCGACTGAACAACGCGAAGGCCGATTACGCGGCGTGGCAGAAGGAGCCGGGCGGGCTGCGCCGCGCCGACGAGGCCGACATCACGCAGGAGCTGTCGCAGGCGCAGAGCCAGTACGACAAGGTCGTGACGGGTGGCGACGACACCGCGCTGACCTACGTGACGGCCGACGAGCAGAAACAGGTCGTCGCGTCGGTGAAGCAGAATCACGACGGCATGTGGTACACCGGCCTCGTCGACGCGCTGGGCGAGGAGAGCCAGCTCAAGCGCACGATCGCGACGATCAATCCCGACGATCCGTCGCTGTCGCCGCAGATGAAGCAGCTCGCGCAATCCGATCCGGTCACGTTCGCGCTGCTGCAGGACACCGGTGTGAGCGTCGACCCGAACGACCCGAAGCTGTCGACGCAGGAGAAGGCGCTCGCGCAGCAGAATCCGCTCGCGGAAGCGTTCGTCAAGATGACGGGTATCAAGGTCAACACGGACGGGCTGAGCGATGCGGACGCGAAGGCGCTGAACGCGAAGATCGACCAGGCGGGCGGCGTGTTCGCGTATGCGATGGCGCAGGCTCAAGCGCAGAAGAACAATCCCGGTTATCAGCAGGTCCAGACGTTGCTCGCGGCGGCGCCCGAGGTGCGGCTCCAGTACACGAAGCAGCAGGTCACGCAACTGATGCAGAACCCGGACAGCAATCCCGGTGCGGCGCTTCAGGTGCTGAAGACCAACATGGACGCGTCGTTCTCGCTGGACGAGCGCCAGGCGCTGTGGACGCAGGCCGGCCAGCCGCATTTCAACGCGAGCTTCATCCATTCGCAGATCGATCCGCTGATGCAGAAGCCCGATTCGCAGGCGACGGATCAGGCCAGCATGCAGGCGCGTGCCGACGGCAGGATGAATGCCGACAAGGCCGGCAAATGGATGCAGGACATCCTCGCCAATGCGCCGCCCGAATTCGCGGGCGTCGTGCTCGACACCGTCAAGAAGGATTTCGGCAACAAGTGGACGCAGTCGAACACGGGCACGCCGCAGCCCTACGGCGACGGCATCGAGTTCTACAAGGGGCTCAGCAAGGCGGTCGGGCTCGCCGACCAGCAGCCGACCGCGAGCGGCGTGCCCGTGCAGCGCGAGGACGACGTCGCAAGCTGGCTGCTCGACGACAAGGGCAACGCGAAGACGCTGATCTACACGCTGCGCGGCAGCGACGCCGGCTACGGGTTCGACGGCGTGCGCCAGGCGCTGTCGTCGGGTGTCGATCCGGCGTTGTCGAAGTCGCTGCTGTCGAAGATGCAGAACGACGACCGGTTCCGCTCGGGTTTCGCGAACGACTTCCAGCTGCGTTACGACCAGGGCACCAAGAATGCTCAGAACAAGCAGCAGAAGGAAACCGCCAACGCCAGCTACAAGCTGTTCCAGGCCGATCCGGACAAGCAGCTGAAGGCGTATTTCGACGACTTCCAGAAGAACCTCGGCGACAAGTCGTATACGTTCACGACCGGCTCCGACCAGATGACGAACTTCGTCGGCGCGGGGCTCGGGCTCCAGCCGGACGACCCCGGCGCCGTGCCGACCGACCGGAATGACGTGCCGTCGATGGCGCTGCTCGAGCAGTTGATCGTGGGCAACGGCCAGCTTCAGAACGGTACGGCCGTCAACAGCCGCTCGCTGTACGCGCAGAACTCGGCCGCGACGCAGATGATCCAGGCCGTCGTCGACCAGATCCGCAAGGTCGGCGGCGATCATGCCGTGGTGTCGCTGGTGCCGATCTACTACGTGTCGAAGGAAACGGGTACCGCGCCGAGCGCACTCTTCAAGGTGCAGGTCGACGGCCATCCGGACCAGTACAAGCTGATCGACGATCGCGGCTGGAAGTACGACACCGTCGACGATTACCAGCACAACAACGCGCTGTCCGACGACGGCAAGCTGTACGTGCCGAAGAGCCTGACGACCGATTCGGCGACCGGCGGTTTCTCGCAATACGAGCCGATCGACGCGCACAAGACGGAGTGGTATCAGCACGCCGAACACTACCTCGAGATGGGCACCGGCATTCTCGCGGCGGCCGGCGGCGCCGTGCTGGTCGCGAGCGGCATCGGCGCGCCGGTCGGCGGCCTGCTGCTCGGCGCCGCGTGGACGGCGGTCGGTGCGGGCATGGCCGTCGGCGTGCCGGCGGCGATCGCCGACTTGAAGAACCTGAGCGATCACGGCCAGTCGACCGGCTTCGGCAACGCACAGGCGCGCGGCGACTGGATCAGCCTGATCGGCAGCGGCGCGGGCATCGCGGGCGGCGGTCTCGGCGTGGCGGCGAAGTCGCTCGCGGAGGCCTCGTCGCTGCTGCGTACAACGGGGCAGGTCTCGGACCTGCTCACGGTGGCTTCGCGCGGCGACGGCGTCGCCGCCGACATGGCCGGTCTCGGCCGTTTCACGCAGGAAGCCGACGCGTTCCAGTCGCTCGCGCAGACGACGGGCCGCGCGTCCGGCGTGCTCAATGTGTCGGGCGGCGTGGTCGGCGGCTACCAGATGCTCGACCAGGGTGCGTCGCTGGTGAAGAACTGGGACGCATTGTCCGAATCGGACCGTGCGCAGCAGTTGCTGAACCTCGGCATCGGCGTCGCGCAGATGGGGCTCGGCTCGCACACGCTGATGGAGCGGCCGATCCGCGCGATCACGAAAACGCCCGCGCCGTCGACGATTCCACGGCCGGCCGCGATCCAGGTCGTCGACACGATGTTCGCCAACGGGCTGGCGAACCAGCGTCTCGCGGTCGGCGAGATCGGCAACCCGTGGCAGCACGCGGAGGACCAGGCGCACAGTTTCGGCGAACCGGCCGACGACGGCGGCACGGTCGCGCCGGCCGACAAGGGGCTGCGGGCGCGCTTCTCCGATTGGCTACGCGCGCGCCGCACGCAGGGCACGCCGGACGACGGCGCGATCGCGTTGCGGCTCGCGCCCGACGGTGAACCGATCGACGGCGCGGCGACGCCGGCCGTCGCCGACGCACTGGCAGGCGAGGGTGCGTCGTCGCAGGCCAAAGCCGGCGTGCCGGCCAACGGCGCGCACCCCGCGTCGTGGGAGATTCCCGCGCGTATCGCGGCCGATCGGGCGATGCTGAGCGAAGTGGTCGGGCGGATCCTCCAGAGCGGCAATCGGCTCGAGGACGTCGAGTACTACGTGTATGCGCTGGAGGATGCCGAAGGCAACGTGCGCAACCCCGAGGAGGACGGGCTGCCCGCGACCGAAAAGGGCAACCTGCTCGACGACATGAACGCGGCGAAGGCGGACGAGCGGCGCGCGAAGGCGGCCGACGATGCGGCGGCGCGCGCGGCCGCTGCGCCGGATGAGGACGGCACGATCGGCGTGACACGCTACACGACGTACCACGACGCGCTGATGGTCGGCGCCGACGGCGTCGCGGGCGGCCGCTACCGGATCGCGCTGGTCGATCAGCGAGCGCTCGCCGCGGACGGCACGGTGCCGCCCGAAGCGGTCGTCGGCCATGTCGGGCTGACCGACGCCGGCGATGCGTTCATGTTGTCGATGAACGATGCGTACGACCGCACGCTGCGCGTGGTGTACCCGCGCGGCTTCGATCCGCAGAAGCCGCTGATCCGCAGCGAGGACGGGCGACGCGTCGACGTGATCAACGCGCCGTTCGGCATGAGCGAAACCCAGTGGGCCGCCTATCCGCGCCGCGAGGCCGACCTCGCGATCTATTCGAACAACGCGGGCCAGCCGGAGAACCGGCTGCCGCCGGGCGAGCGTCCGCTGATGCCGGTGCCTCCCGGCTACTTCGCCGTGTACGCGCACGCGTGGGCCGATGCATTCGCGAGCGCGACCGGCAAGGCGATGAGCGCGGAAGACATGGCCGAGATGGTGCGCCAGAGCGGCTGGGACGGCAAATCGCCGGTGATCCTCTATGCGTGCGGCGCCGGCTCGCGCGTGAGTCCGCTCGCGCAATTGCTCGCGAACGTGCTGGGCGTCGACGTGTACGGCGCAAGCGGCTTCGTCGCATGGCGTTCGCCGCGCTATCGCACCGACGGCAGTCCCGATTCCGGTTATACGAGCGGCATCCTGATCGAGCCCGGTGCACCCGATCGGGACGGCGTACCGGACCATTCGGTCAGCAGCGGACCGCGTACCTACCGGTTCTCGCCGGCGCTGGCGGTCATCGACCAAGGCGCGCATCCGGTCAACTGGAGCGGGGTCGCGCCGCGCCCGGTGTCGAATCAGTGGGGCGGCAGCGCGACGGCGGGCGACGTGCGGGTGCCGCTCGGCGTGTATGTGTGGCGCATGTTGACGAAACGCGGGTCGATCATCAATCCGCGCAGCGGCCGTTCCGCCAGCGCGCTCGAGATGACGCACGCGCTGGAGGATCTGGCGTGGAAAGGCTATACGCCGGGCACGCCGATCGCGCTGGATGGGCCGCGCAGCGGCGCCAATCCCGAGTTGCTGCAGGAATTCGCGGACCTGATCCAGGCGCCGGTATTCGGCCGGCTGGGCGACGACGATATGGCCGGATGGTGGCGCGCGCTGCCCAATCCGAACCGCCGGCTCGCGCGCTTCCAGATCGAACCCGACGTGAACGGCAAGTTCTCGCCGGGCCGCGCGCAGCCGGTTCGCGTCAATCCGCTGGAACTGCGGCCCGTGCCGGGTTCGAGTGTCGTGAACCTGCTCGGCCACGCGACCGCGCGGCAGTTCCTGAAGGTGTCGGGTTTCGATATCGTCGAATCGCACGGCACGAAGCCGAGCGACGTCAGCTGGGACAGCTCGATCGCCATCATGAATGGCAAGACGATCGCGCCGAAGGAGTTCGCGCGCAGGCTGCTGGAGGATCCGGCCTATACGGAAGGCAACGGCGTGCTGCTGACCGGCTGCTATCTCGCTTCCGGCGGTTATTCGTTTGCGCAGGAGCTCGCGTATGAACTGCAGGCGCCGGTGATCGCGTCGATCTCGTCCAACTCGGTGCGCGGCACCGGTGCGCTGGAACTCTATCCGCTCGACGACGATATCGGCGTGCCGGCGCACGATCCCGACGTCGCGACGCGGCTCTATCTGCATGTGCCCGAAGCGCCCGATGCCAGCGACCCGCCGATGGTGTTCGCGCAGCGCGGCGGACCGGTGGCGCGCACGGCCTCGCATGGCGATGCGCCGGTCGAACCGGTGCGTCCGATCGAAGCGCAGATCGATCCGGACGCGGACAGCGGGCGGCGCGGCGCCGGTGCTGCGCCGGGCGATGCCGGTCGACAGGGCGTGACGCCCGGCGGGCCCGCGCATCCGCGGCTCGCGCCCGAGCCGGACGCGGGCGAACCGCCGGTCTACGAGCCGACCCCGCTCGTGGAAGTCGGGCCGGGGCAGATCTTCACGGCGGACGAATGGGCCGCGCGCACCGAGCAGGTCGCCGAAGCCGAGGCCGAAGACGCCCTGTCGGGGAAAACGCAGAAAATCTATCCGCCGACCAGCCGCGTCTATACGGACCGCAAGATCGCCAACGGTGGTGTGGTCACGACGACGATACATGGCAAGTCGGTGCTGCAGCCCGGGTTCGACGACGTGACCGGCGTCGACGCGACGCAGCATCCCGAATTCCTGCGTCCGGCCGACACGCTGCTGATACCGCCCGACGATCCGCTGCATCCGATCGGCGCGCGCGGGCTGATGTCGCCGCCCGGTCATCACGTGGTGTTCGGACACGGGATGTCGGCCGACGCGATGGTGGGCCCGGACGGCCGGCCGCTCACGCCGCACGAGCTGGCCGAGCGTGTCGCGCCGCATCTCGAGCCGGAGCAGGACGTCACGCTGTATTCCTGCTTCGGCGGATCGAACAAGCACGATCCGCTGCGCGTGGCGCCGGGCCAGGTGCGGGCCGCGAGCACGACGTTCGCGGCGGCGCTGGCCCAGCGTCTGTCCGAGATCACCGGACGGCCGGTATCGGTCTGGGCGCCGCCGGACATCCTGCTCGTGGAACGCGACGGTTCGGCCACCGTGCGCGGAACGCGGCTGACCGGCCAGGTCGACAGGGATCGTCTGCCGATGCAAAGCTTCCGCGGCGACCCGGCGCGCGCGGGCCGCCCGGCGCTCCCCGCAGGGCCTCGCGCGGAACCGGCGCCGACGACCACCCGCACCGCGTCGCGCCCGATCGCGGATCCGCCGCCGCGCCCCACGGTGCCGCGCGTGGCCGATCCGACGTTTGCCGATCCCGACTACGACTTCACCGCGATTCCGGACGACACGTTCGAATCGGTCACGCTCGACCATCCGTTCCGCACCGCGCTGGCCGACCGGCCGGGCGTGATCGGCGACGCGGCGCGTGTGACGCAACCCGGCGGCACCGTGAGCCAGCACTGGCCGAGCTATTTCCTCGACGGCGCCGAACCGACCCGCGTGATCGACGACGTGATGCAGGCGTTCGACGCGGCCGGGCTGACCAACCTGCGCGTCGAATTCGTGACGCGCGACGGCAGCATCA
>NZ_VWWG01000081.1:0-30782 GCF_011753085.1 Burkholderia sp. Tr-862 | reverse complement strand
AGCGCTGCTGGCGGCACGCCGGGCGCCGACGACGAGACGTCGCGATGAGCATGGCGTCCCGCAAGCGCGCGGCCGCGCTCGTCTACGATCCGAAAGGCGGCGATGCCGCGCCGCGCGTGGTCGCGAAGGGATACGGCCTGCTCGCCGAGATGATCGTCGCCCGGGCACGCGATGCGGGGCTGTACGTGCATACCGCGCCGGAGATGGTGTCGCTGCTGATGCAGGTCGACCTCGACGACCGGATTCCGCCGCAGCTATACCAGGCTGTCGCGGATCTGCTCGCGTGGCTCTATTCGCTCGATCGCGCCGAGCCCGAGCCGGGCGACGCCGCGCCGCGCTTTCCGCTGCCGCCGCTGCGCCGCTGAAGTACTCGGTGGCCCGGTTTCTTGCGAACGGCTGTCTCTGTCTTTCGCAATCATTTCCTCGGTATTTTTCTTCTATTTGCGAGGATCGGCGCGCAATCCGCGTTCTTCATCGGTCATCGCCAGAGTTTGTTGCTGGCCCGCCGTGCGCGGGCCGATTGAGCGGTCGCATCATTTGTGTAATGATATCCATTCTCATTTTCATGTTACCCCGGGCGGCGCGCGTTTTTTCCGTGCGTCGCCCGTTGCTTTGAACGAATGGACATTCTCGCGTGAACGCGCCCGAAACGATCGCCCCGCCGCAGGCGGGCATACCTCCCGCGGACGTCACCGTGCTGCATCCGGCCGCACGTCCCCTGAGCGACGCCGAATTGGCGGCGCGCCGCCAGCGCTCGCGCCGCGCGACCTTCATCAAATGGCTGCGCAAGGTGCACGGCTGGGTCGGACTATGGGGCGCGGTGCTCGGGCTGCTGTTCGGCGTGACGGGCGTGCTGCTCAACCACCGGGCGCCGCCGCTGAAGCTCTCGACCGGCGAACCGCAGGTCGAGCAGATGCAGATCGCGTTGCCGGACCCGGTGCCGAAGTCGCCCGCGGCGATGACGAAGTGGCTGCAGCACGAACTGCACTTCGACGGCCGGCCGGGCCGCATGCGCAAGGAGCCTGCGCAGCCGGTCGCGTGGGGCGACAAGCGCGTGATGCAGCCCGAGCACTGGCAGATGGGCCTGTTCGGACCGCACCAGAACCTGCAGGCCGAATACTGGGTCGGCAACGGCTACGTGTCGGTGAAGCGCACCGGCAACACGTTCCTGACGACGCTGAACAACCTGCATCGCGGCGTCGGCATGAATCTCGGCTGGGTGCTGCTGATGGACACGATCGCGGGTTCGCTGATCCTGTTGTCGCTGACGGGCGTGCTGCTGTGGACGGAGCTGAACAAGCGCCGCACGGTCGGTGTCGTGCTGGTGGTCGGCTCGGTCGCCGCGGCGCTCGCCGCGGGCCTCGCCTGACGTAACGGGCCAGACGCACCGGTTGAAACGCGCCGGCTCGGTGCCGGCGCGTGGTGCGCGCATCCGGCGCGACGGCCCTGCGCCGATGCCCGCGCCGGCCGGCCTCAGAGGCCGCAGGTCGCGCCGTTGTTGGCCGCGATCTCGCGGGCGGCCTTCGCACCCTCGACCTGCAGGATCGTCGGCAGCGACACGTTGTTCTTCGCGGCCGTGACTTCGGCGAGGATCGAGATCGCGATTTCCGGCGGCGTGCGGCTGCCGATGTAGATGCCGGCCGGCCCGTGCAGCCGCGCCAGTTCCGCGTCGTTCAGGTCGAATTCGAGCAGCCGCTCGCGCCGCGCCGCGTTGTTGCGCCGCGAGCCGAGCGCGCCGACGTAGAACGCGGACGTCTTGAGCGCCTCCATCAGCGCGAGATCGTCGAGCTTCGGGTCGTGCGTGAGCGCGATCACGGCCGAACGCGCGTCGAGCTTCATGTCGAGCACGGTGTCGTCGGGCATCGTGTGCACGACGCGCGTGCCCGGCACGTCCCACGCATCCGTGTACTCCTCGCGCGGATCGCAGACCGTCACCTGGTAGTCGAGCCCGACCGCGATCTGGCACAGATAGCGCGACAACTGTCCGGCACCGATCACGAGCATCCGGTAGCGCGGCCCGTGGATCGTCACGAGCCGTTCGCCGTCGAACGCGAGCCCGTCGGTCGCTTGCGCGGGCGACAGCGACGCGCGGCCGGTCGCCAGCGTCATCGTGCGCGTGACGAGACGGCCGGCTTCCACCTCGGCGCACAACGCGGCAATTCCACTGTCGCGCGTGAGCGGCTCCAGCACGAGCTGGATCGTGCCGCCGCAGGGCAGCCCGAAGCGGTGCGCTTCCTCGGCCGTCACGCCGTACTTGACCGCTTCCGGGCGCGCATCGGCCGCGATGCCGCTCGCATGCACGCGGGCGATCAGGTCGTCCTCGATGCACCCGCCGGACACGGAGCCGACCACGAGCCCGTCCTCGCGCACCGCGAGCATCGCGCCTTCGGGGCGGGGCGACGAGCCCCACGTCTTCACGACCGTCACGAGCAGCACGCGGCGCCCTTCGTCGAGCCAGCGCGCGCTGGATTTCAGTACATCGAGATCGACGCTTTCCATCATCTTTTCCTGTTGCCGGACGGCCCGCCGGTCCGGGCTGTCGTTCGATGGCGGGATTATGAACCGCCCGGCGCGCATGTGCAGGCGGCGCTGCGGCGCGGGCGGGCAAATCCGGAGGATCGGGCAAGACATCGCGACGATCAGACAGCGATCGGGCGCGGGAGCGGCGCGGTGGCGGCGGCCGGTTCGGGCGGGGAGGCGGTTGTCGCGCGGGGCCGTTGCGGCCCCGCGTGATGTCGCATCGTTGCGCGCGGCATGCACGCGCAGCGGCGGCGCTCAGTGCACGTCGTGGTGCCCGTGCGCGAGCTTCGAGTGGTGTCGCGAATACAGGAAGTAGATCACGAGGCCGATCACGAGCCAGATGCCGAACGCGGCCCACGTGACGGGCTGCAGGTTCAGCATCAGGAACAGGCACGCGCCGACCGCGAGGATCGGCACCACCGGCACGCCCGGGCAGCGGAACGCGCGCGGCAGTTCCGGGTGCGTGCGGCGCAGCACCAGCACCGCGATCGACACCATCGAGAACGCGGCGAGCGTGCCGATGTTGATCAGCTCGGCGAGCACATTGAGCGGCACGAGCGCGGCGATCAGCCCGAAGAACAGGCCGACGAGCCAGGTCGTCAGGAACGGCGTCGCGTAGCGCGGATGCACGCGCGACAGCATCGCCGGCAGCAGCCCGTCGCGCGACATCGCGAAGATGATCCGCGTCTGGCCGTAGCTCATCACGAGGATCACGGTCAGCATGCCGAGCACCGCGCCGAGATCGATGAAGCCCGCGACCCACTTCTCGCCGGCGATCTGCAGCGCATACGAGATCGGGTGCGACACGTTCGCGTACTGGGCCGCCGGCACGATGCCGGTCGCGACCGCCGCGACCGTCACGTACAGCACCGCGCACACGGCGAGCGACGCGATGATGCCGATCGGCAGGTCGCGCTTGGGATTCTTCACTTCCTCGGCCGCCGACGACACCGCGTCGAAGCCGATGAACGCGAAGAACATCACCGCCGCCGCGCCGAACACGCCGTTCCAGCCGTGCGGCATGAACGGCTTCCAGTTCGCGGGCGTCACGTGGAACAGGCCGACCGCGATCACGAGCAGCACCACCGACACCTTGATGAACACCATGATGTTGTTGATGCGGGTCGACTCGCGGATGCCGATCGACAGCAGCGTCGTGATCACCAGCATCACGAGGAACGCGGGCAGGTTGAACCACGTGACGACGCCGGGGATCGCGCCGGGCGCGGCCGTCAGCACGGTGGGCAGCGCGAGCCCGAAGCCCTGCAGCAGCGACTGCAGGTAACCCGACCAGCCGACCGACACGGCCGACGCCGCGAGGCCGTATTCGAGCATCAGGTCCCAGCCGATGATCCATGCGACGAGTTCGCCGAGCGTCGCGTACGAGTACGTGTAGATCGAGCCCGCGACCGGAATCGTCGACGCGAATTCGGCGTACGACAGCGCCGCGAGGCCGCACGCGATCGCCGCGATCACGAACGACAGCATCAGCGCGGGGCCGGCCTGAACGGCGCCCGTGCCGGTCAGCACGAAGATCCCGGTGCCGATGATCGCGCCGATGCCGAGGAAGGTGAGGTCGATTGCGCCGAGCGCTTTCTTGAGCCCGGCGCCATGCGCGCCGGCGATCATGCGATCGACGTTTTTCTTGCGGAAGAGGGACATTGCGGATGAGTCTCCAGCGCGCGCGAACGCGGCGGCGCCGAGTGAGTGAAAACCCGCAATTTTAGCCGATTTGGCGCACAAGACCTGCTGCAATGCAGCGGCGCGCTGCGGAATCGTCCGATAAAACAAGTGCTTGCACGCAGCGTGCAGCGACCGGGGCCGGCCCGCGGCCGGCCGGCGCGGCGCGCCTTGCGCGATTCCGGTGAATGCGAGAGATCAGGCGCCCGACGCGGGCGCCATGTCGACGAGCCGGTTGCTCATCACGTAGAACGTCAGTTCCGCGTTGTTCGACAGCCGCATCTTCTCGAGCAGCCGCGACCGGTACACGCTGACCGTCTTCACCGACAGCGACAGCGTGTTCGCGATGTCGGTGAGGCGCTTGCCCGACGCCAGCATGCAGAGCGTCTGGTATTCGCGATCGGACAGCTTCTCGTGCGGCAGCGGTTCGTTCTCGAACGACACGTATTCGGCAAGCGCCTCGGCCATCGCCGGGCTCACATACTTGCGGCCGGCCGCGACCTGCTGGATCGCGCCGATCATCTGCGCGGCATTCACCGTCTTCGACAGATAGCCGGACGCGCCGGCCTTCAGCGCGCGCACCGCGTACTGGTCCTCGCGGTACATCGAGAACATCAGCACCGGCGTGCCCGGCAGCTTGCGCTTGATGCGCTTGAGCAACTCGACGCCGTTGGTGTCCGGCAGCGAGATGTCGAGCAGGATCACGTCGAAGGTCTGACGGTCGACGGCGGCCACCGCATCGCTGCCGGTCTCGGCTTCGGTCACTTCGCGCGCGACGCCGCGATCGATCAGCAGGTGGCGGACCCCTTGCCGGACGATCGCGTGATCGTCCACGAGCAGGATGTTCAGGCTCATCGCGACCTCACGAAAGCGACGCGCGGCGCGCGGCGGCCGGCACCGCGAACAGCGAGTTCCACGCGAAGCGCGCGGTGACGCGCGTGCCCCGGCCCGATTCCGGCGCGCTCGTGTCGAAGCTGCCGCCGAACGCCTCGCAGCGTGCGCGCATGCCGGCGAGGCCGTAGCCGACACGCCGGCGGCGCGAGAAACCGGTCCCATCGTCGGTGATGCTCAGGGACAGATGCGAGCCGTCCGTGTCGATCCGCACGTCGACGGACGCCGCGCGCGCATGCTTGGCGACGTTCGACAGCGCTTCCTGCGCGACGCGGAAGATCGCGAGCGCACTGGCGCCGGCGAGCCGCGTGAGCCGTGCGTCGGCCGAGCAGACGAAACTCGTGCGCAGGCCGGTGCGGGCCGCGTGGCTGTCGACCCACGCCGATAGCGCGCCGACAAGCCCGCCGTCGAGCGCCGGCGTGTCGCGCTCGTCGATCAGGCGGCGGTTGGCATCGGTTGCGGCGTCGAGCGCCCGCTGCGCCAGTTCGAGCGCGCGCAGGCAGCCTTCAGGCGCATCGGCCGGCAGCCACGTTTGAACGTTTGCGAGCGCGAATCGGGCGGCGGTGAGTTCGGCGCCGAGCCCGTCATGCAACTCGCCGGCCAGATGGCGGCGGGCGGCTTCGTCGGCGACCATCAGTTGGTTGGACAGCGCCGCGATCCGGGTGGCGGATACGTCGCGTCTGGGCAGGGCTTCGGCCACGGGTGCGGCGGCGTCGCAGCTATGCATGAGCGGCCGCGACGGGAACGGGGCGTGGGCGCCTGCGGGCGCGTTGAGCGACGTATCCATGACTCTCCCTGCTGTCAGAAAGCGGTTCAGACACCGGCTGGCTGCGTGGATTGGCTGCCGTTTCGATGACGGCCGCCGCCAGAGAGTCGCACCATGCCGAAGTAACAAAAGTTACATCTTGTAACGTTTGAGTCCGACCCTTCAATGACCGTCCGAGCAGCAACCGCGCGGGCCGAATAATATCTCAAAAATTCTGAAAAAGTCATGTCAGGCGGACATTTAAGGGTAAATGTGAATAATCGGAACGAACCTGTTGTAGGAAAAACACCGACACCAAAGCACCGGGCCCGTCCGTATCAAAATGTAACTATTTGAGATGAGATGGTCCCAGTTTGTTACGAATTCGCCAAGTGGGGACGAAAAAAAAACCGGAGCTTTCGCTCCGGTTCTTGATGCCGCACAAATTCGGGGACCGATCAGTCCACGAATGCGCGCTCGATCACATAGTGACCCGGCGCGCTGTTCTTGCCTTCGACCAGGCCAGCCTGCTTCAGCAGGTCGGTCGTGTCCTTCAGCATCGCGGTGCTGCCGCACAGCATCACGCGGTCGTTTTCCGGCGAGAACGCCGGCACGCCGAGATCCGTGAACAGCTTGCCCGTCGCGATCAGGTCGGTGATCCGGCCCTCGTTGTCGAACGCTTCGCGCGTGACCGTCGGGTAGTAGACGAGCTTTTCCTTGATGATGTCGCCGAGGTACTCGTGGCCCGGCAGGTCGTGCTTGATGTAGTCCATGTACGCCAGCTCGCCCTTCAGGCGGCAGGTGTGCGTCAGGATGACCTTGTCGAAGCGGTCGTAGATGTCCGGATCGCGGATGATCGACATGAACGGCGCGAGGCCGGTGCCGGTCGACAGCATCCACAGCGTCTTGCCGGGCAGCAGGTTGTCGGCGACGAGCGTGCCGGTCGGCTTCTTGCCGATCAGCACCGGGTCGCCCACCTTCAGGTGCTGCAGGCGCGACGTCAGCGGGCCGTTCTGGACCTTGATGCTGAAGAATTCGAGGTGCTCTTCGTAGTTCGGGCTGACGATCGAGTAGGCGCGCGCGAGCGGCTTGCCGTCGACTTCGAGGCCGACCATCGTGAATTCGCCGTTGTTGAAGCGCAGGCTCGGCTCACGGGTGCAGGTGAAGCTGAACAGCGTGTCGGTCCAGTGATGGACGGATTGGACGGTGGCGGTGTCGTATTTGCTCATGGCTTTGAAAACGGACGCGCGTAGCGAACGCGTGTAACGGGCCCAAAAACGGGCAAAAAAACCGAGTGCGTCGGCCCGATCGCGGATCGGCCGGCCGGCGCGTCGGACACGCGCCTTCTCGATGACAGACGTTTGAGGAACTGGTTATTTTACCCTGCTTGGGACAGATGCGGGCTTGACCCGCCCGGCTGCGCGGATTTGGCGCAACGAATCATTTCAACGAGCTTTCAACGATCGGCCGCGAGCTTCGCGCCGAGACTGACGAGCGCGACGCCGCACAGCGCGTCGAGCGGGCGTCGCACGCGCCGGTAGCCGCGCTGCGCGCGCGGGCTCGCGAACAGGAACGCGACGCACGAATACCAGCCGGCCGACAGCACGCCGATCGTCACCAGCACCGCGCCGTTGAACCACAGCGGCACGTGCGCGGGCAGCATCGCCGCGAACACGCTGGTCCAGAACGCGCACGATTTCGGGTTGGTCAGGCAGGTGAGCAGGCCGCTGCGATACGCGCGCAGATAGTCGCGCAGGTGCGGCGCGGCCAGCGGCGCGCTCATATCCGCGGTGTCGGCCGGCGCCGCGTCGCGGCGCACGCCCGCGCGCAGCAGCTTGATGCCGAAATACACGAGATAGACGGCGCCGCCGATGCGGATCGTCTCGTACAGCCATTCGACCTGGTGCAGCACGGCCGCGAGGCCGAGCATCGCGAGCGTCGCCCAGGCGATCGATGCGGTGCCGACGCCGAGTGCCGACGCGGCGCCGAGGCTGCGCCGCCCCGCGAGCGACAACTGCGAAATCATGAAGAAGTTCGGGCCGGGCGTGATCGCCGCGACGAGGTAGACGACGGCGATTTGCAGCAGGATCGGGAGGTAGTTCATGGCGGCGGGGCGGCGGGCGGGCGAAGCGCTACTGTAGCGCGCGCCGTGCAGCTGCGCTTGCGGTGTTAGGGCGTCACCGCGGATCGAGACGCAGCCGCGCGATATACGGCAGGTGGTCGGAGAGCCACGCGGTTTCGCCGGACGGCGCCTGCCATTCGAGCGGCGTCAGCCCGCGCACGAACATCTTGTCGAGCGCGAGCGCCGGGGAGAACGCGGGGAACGTGCGGCCCGACTGGCCGAGCAGCGTCGCGACCTCGGACATTCCGATCTCGCCGAACAACGCGACCGAATCGTTGCGCCAGTCGTTGAAGTCACCGGCGAGCACGAGCGGGTCGTCGCCCGCGTTGCGCACGATCCAGTGCGCGATCCAGTGCATCTGGCGCAGCCGCGCCGCGCGCGTGAGCGCGAGGTGAGCGCACAGCAGCGTGACGGGCCGCGCGCCGGCGAGCGTCGCACGCGCGACCAGCAGCCCGCGCCGCTCGAAGCGGTGCGCGGAGATGTCCCAGCGGCCGCCGAGGTCGAGCGGATGCGGCGACAGGATCGCGTTGCCGTGCCGCCACGACGGCTTGAACACGTTCGGCCCGAGCGCGATCTGCCAGTCGAGCGTCTGCGCGATCTCGGTGGCCTGGCAGTGCCACACATCGTCGACCGCGTCGTCGATCGGTGCGCCGAAGCCGGATGCGAGCATCGGGCGCGGCATGCGGCGCGCCATCGCTTCCTGCAGAAAATACACGTCGGCGTGCGTCGATTGCATCCAGTCGCGCATCGCATTCCACGCGGTGAAGCCCAGCGGCGAGCGACCCTTGTGCAGGTTCCAGCTGACCGCGGTGATTTCGTCGGGCGCGGCGTGCGGTTCGGCGAACGGCAGGGACAGGGCGTCGGCGGACATGGTGCTCAGTCCTTCGCGACGTGCGCGCGCACGCGGTAGACGAGATGCGGATGCTGCTCGACGAGCGTCCAGTCGGTCCATGCCTCGCCGCCGACCGACAGCCCCGGATGGCTCGCGACGATCTGCCGCGGCGACGCGGGCACGCACGGATCGCTGCGCGTCGCGTTTTCGTCGTCGAGGGTTTCCTGCACGTCGAGCGCGAGCGACACCGTGTGCGCGGCGTCGTCGACGGCGAGCGGCGCGACCGTCACCAAGCGCGAGCGCTCGGTCGGCACGACGCGCGCGGCATTGCCGCAGCCGACGGGCACGGCGGACGGATAGCGATGGGTGTCGGTGCGGGTTTGACCGACGGTGGTGCGCTGCTGGAACGTGTCGATCGTCTGACCGTCACGCACCACCTGTATCTCCCATGCGACGGCGGCCGGTGCGGGGCTCTGCGCATGGGCCGCGAGCGCGACGCTCGCGAGCAGGACGGCCAGGCCGTGTTTCAGCATGAAACGTCTCCGGAAACGCGGGGTAGCGGGGAATGGACGCACATCTTACGCCCGATCGATTTGGACGGTGGTGTGACAGGGCGCGTCGCCGCGGGTTCGCAGCACGATCCGGTCCTGATCGAAAGGTAGGTGCGCGTCACGCGTTTTCAAGCGAAAAAGCGCGCGAACTCGGCGACGCTCGCACGCTCGGTGACGAGGCGGTTTTCGATCGCGTCCGGATCGTGGCCAGGCCGGCGCGACGGCCGGTGAACCGTCGATCATACGCCGCGCGGCGCGACGCCGCAGTGCGCGCGCGGTGTTAGCAGCAGACTCGGACGGCTGCTTGCTTGCACGCCGATGCGGGATCGCTACACTGAAATCGTAAGGGTCTGATGGTCGTGTGGCGGCAGCAGAAGCGAGGTTGGTATGACGACGGCGATGGTGAAACAGGAACTGGCGGTGGCATCCTTCAGCACGGTGTACGACCTCGAGCAGGTGGAGACCGCGCTGAACGACCTGAACGAGAGCGCGAGCGACGCACTGCGCGCCACCTACGAGCGGATGCTCAAGACCGGCAATCTGCGCTTTTGCGTGAAGCCGAACCGGATGCCGTCGTTCGACGAACTCGGCGACGCACTGCCCAATTTCACCGAGCCGCTCGACGACGTGCGCAAGCAGGTCGCGCTGTGCCTCGAAACCGACGACCGGCTCGAACTGATGCCGATCCTGCTGCTCGGGCCGCCCGGCATCGGCAAGACGCATTTCGCGAAGGCGCTCGCGAAGCTGCTCGGCACCGCGTACCACTACGTGCCGATGAGTTCGCTGACGGCCGGCTGGATCCTGTCGGGCGCGTCGTCGCAATGGAAGAACGCGAAGCCCGGCAAGGTGTTCGAGGCGCTCGTCAACGGCAGCTACGCGAACCCGGTGATCGCGGTCGACGAGATCGACAAGGCCGGCAGCGACGCGCAATACGATCCGCTCGGCGCGCTGTACGCGTTGCTCGAGCACGACACGGCGCGCGCGTTCGTCGACGAATTCGCCGAAGTGCCGATCGATGCGGGCAACGTGATCTGGATCGCGACCGCGAACGAAGCGCAGACGATTCCGGAGCCGCTGCTGAACCGGATGAACATATACGAGATCGCCCCGCCGGATGCGGCCGGCGCGCGGCGGATCGCGCAGACGATTTACGACGAGATCCGCACGTCGCACGCGTGGGGGCGGCGCTTCCCCGACGCGCTCGACGACGATGCGCTCGACGTGCTGGCCGCGACGCCGCCGCGCACGATGCGCCGCGCGCTGCTGCACGCGTTCGGCGCCGCGCGGCTCGACGGCCGCGACGTGATCGCACCGTCCGACATCCGCGCCGACGAGGGGGCCGCGAAGCGCCGGCCGATCGGATTCTGAGCCGGCAGCGCACGGTTCGCCGCGCCCGCACGCATCGCACCGCGCGCGTACATGCCGATACACATGGGTTCGGCAAGCGGGCGAACCGGGACGTACAATTCCTATCTCTCCCCTCGACGCGTGAGCGACGCGAAACGCCATGGAGCAGACGGATTGTGTGGTGATCGGCGCAGGTGTCGTCGGTCTTGCGATTGCGCGTGAGCTGGCCGCGCGCGGGCGCGAAACGATCGTGCTCGAGGCGGCCGACGCGATCGGCACGGGCACGAGCTCGCGCAACAGCGAGGTGATTCACGCGGGGCTCTACTACCCGCGCGGCACGCTGAAGGCGATGTCGTGCGTGCGCGGGCGCGAACTGTTGTACGAATTCTGCGAAACGCATCATGTGCCGCACCGGCGCATCGGCAAGCTGATCGTCGCGACGAGCGTCGCGCAGGTGAAGCAGTTGAAGGCGCTCGCCGCGCGCGCGGCGGAAAACGGCGTGCTCGACCTGATGCCGCTCACGCGCGCCGAGGCGCAGACGCTCGAGCCCGCGCTCGACTGCGTGGAGGCGGTGTTCTCGCCGTCCACCGGCATCATCGACAGCCACCAGCTGATGCTCGCGCTGCTCGGCGATGCGCAGCGCAACGGTGCGACGTGCGCGCTGAAATCCCCGGTCGAATCGATCGACGTGCTGCGCGGCGGCCGCTTCGTCGTGCGCACCGGTGGCGACGCGCCGACCGAAATCGAGGCAGCGTGCGTGATCAACAGCGCGGGCCTCGGCGCGCAGGCGCTCGCGCGCCGCACGCGCGGCCTCGACCCGCACTGGGTGCCGCCGCTCTATCTCGCGCGTGGCAACTACTTCAGCCTGTCCGGGCGCGCGCCGTTCTCGCACCTCGTGTATCCGATGCCCGACCGCGGAGGGCTCGGCATCCACCTGACGCTCGACCTGGCCGGGCAGGCGCGCTTCGGCCCGGACGTCGAATGGGTCGATGCGCTACGCTACGAAGTCGATCCGGCGCGCGCGCAGGCGTTCTACACGTCGATCCGCGCATACTGGCCCGAACTGCCCGACGACGCGCTGCAGCCGGCCTACTCCGGGATCCGGCCGAAGCTCGCGGGGCCTGGCGAGCCGCCGGCCGATTTCATCGTGCAGGGCGGCGCGCAGCACGGCGTGCGCGGGCTCGTGAACCTGTTCGGCATCGAGTCGCCGGGGCTGACCGCGTCGCTCGCGCTCGCGCAGCGCGTCGGCGACATGACGTCGAGCGCGTGACGCGCACGGGCGGCGCCGACCGTGCGAAGCCCAGTGTGAAATCCCTTATCTCCGGCATTTCGGCGCGCACATTTGTGCGCTTGGCAGGTATTCTGTCGAACGGCTGTCGACAGAACGGCTTTCAAACCAATAACGTTGGAGCGAGTCCCCCATGAAAACAACCCGTCGGAGTTTCCTGATCACGAGCATTGGCGCCGTGTCCGCGCTGGCGCTGTCGCGTGAAGCGCTGGCCGATGCGCCGATGCTGTCGGAAACCGATCCGACCGCCGTGGCGCTCGGCTACAAGGCCGATGCCACGAAGGTCGACAAGACGAAGTATCCGAAATACGCAGCGGGCCAGGATTGCGCGGCCTGCATGCTGTACCAGGGCAAGAAGGGCTCCGCTTCGGGCCCGTGCGGCGCGTTCCCCGGCAAGCAGGTGTCGGCGAAGGGCTGGTGCAGCGCATTCTCGAAGATGGGTTGACGTGCACAGCGGCATCGTGCGGTGCCGCAATGTGGCGAAAACCGCGAAACGCCCGCCATCGGAAGATGGCGGGCGTTTTTTATGCTTGAAAACGGTTCCGTCGCTTTCTACACTCGCTGCACACCAGCGCGCCGCGGGACCTCCGCGCGCCGCACCGCCCGATACGGCGAATTCACGAGGACGAGGCACGCATGGCGACGATTGCGAATTCAACGAAAACGGCCCGGCCCGAGCGTGCGCTGAATCGCCGCGCGGTCGTGGCGGCGGTGATCGGCAACGCGCTCGAGTGGTACGACTTCACGGTGTTCGGCTTCATGACGGTCGTGATCGCCGAGCTGTTCTTCCCGACTACCAGTGAATACTCTTCGCTGCTGCTGACCACGGCGACGTTCGGCGTGGCATTCTTCATGCGCCCGATCGGCGGCATCGTGTTCGGGCTCTATGCGGACCGCGCGGGCCGCAAGGCCGCGCTGTCGCTCGTGATCCTGCTGATGACGGCCGGCATCTTCCTGCTCGCGATCGCACCGCCCTATGCGGCGATCGGCATCGGCGGCCCGCTCCTGATCGTGCTCGGTCGCCTGCTGCAGGGCTTCTCCGCGGGCGGCGAATTCGGCAGCGCGACGGCGCTGCTGATCGAGGCCGCGCCGTTCTCGAAACGCGGTTTCTACGGCAGTTGGCAGATGGCGAGCCAGGCGGCCGCGCTTTTGATCGGCGCATTGGTCGGCGCGGCGATCACGCGCGGGCTGTCGCACGACGCGCTGCGCAGCTGGGGCTGGCGCGTGCCGTTCATCCTCGGGCTCGTGATCGGTCCGATCGGCTTCTATATCCGTCGTCATCTCGCCGATTCCGAAGCCTTCCTGCATGCGCAGCAAAGCGCGCGCCGCGCGACGCTCGGCGAAGTGTTCACGCGCTATCCGCGCGAGGTGCTGTGCGGGCTCGGCTCGGTGATCGCGCTGACGGTGACGATCTACGTGCTGATCAGCTATCTGCCGACCTTCGCGGTGAAGCAGCTGAAGCTGCCGTATGCGGAATCGTTCTACGCGGTGATCGTCGGCAATCTGTTGCTGATGGTGCTGTCTCCGATCGCGGGCGCATGGTCGGACCGCATCGGCCGCAAGGGGCTGTCGCTGTGGTCGCTCGTGCTGACGCTCGCGCTGATGTACCCGCTGTTCGCGTGGCTCGACGCCGCGCCGAGCATCGGGCGGCTGATCGCGGTGCAGGCTGTGCTGTCGGTGACGCTCGCGGGCTACTACGGGCCGTTCGGCGCGATGATCGCCGAGCTGTTCCCGGCCAACGTGCGCTCGACCGGGCTGTCGATCGCGTACAACGTCGCGGTGATGCTGTTCGGCGGGTTCGGGCAGTTCATCGTCACGTGGCTGATCAAGGCGACGGGCACGCCGCTCGCGCCCACCTATTACGTGATGGCGGGGCTCGCGCTGTCGATCGTCGCGGTCGCATTCGTGCCCGCGCGCAGCGCGGATCTCGACGCGCCGGCCTGAGCGCGCATCGCAGCGCGCGCACCGCATTGTTTCGAAGGCAGCAACGATGCGCGCGGCATGGCCCCAAAAACGGCGTGACGTGCCGCTACCTGCGCATACGAATTGTTTAGTTGGCGAAGGAAACACGCGCCGGATCGGCGAAATGGCCGTCCGCGCGCGCAGAGGCACTTTTCGCGCGTGTCAGACATCCGCAAAAACCCGTGTGGATGCGTCTAGAAGAGTTTTTTCTCCAGCTTGTTGCAGAATCGATAGCTCAAGTAATATCCGCGTACCCGGCCCCTGGGGGACCGGTTCCGATCTGGAAACCTGGAGGAAACATGGAATACAACCGTCTGTTGCACACCCTGCGTGTTACCGCCATTGCAGGCGTGGCAGCGGCATCGCTCGGCGTCGCGGGTTCTGCATTCGCACAGATCCCGAACAAAACGCTCGTCTACTGCTCAGAAGGCAGCCCGGCGGGTTTTGATTCCGCGCAATTCACGACCGGCGTCGATTTCACGGCCGCCACGTTCACCGTCTACAACCGGCTCGTCGAATTCGAGCGCGGCGGCACGAAGGTCGAGCCGGGCCTCGCGGAGAAGTGGGACGTTTCGTCCGACGGCAAGGTGTACACGTTCCACCTGCGTCATGGCGTGAAGTTCCACACGACCGACTTCTTCAAGCCGACGCGCGAATTCAACGCGGACGACGTCGTGTTCTCGTTCGAGCGCATGCTCGATCCGAACCAGGCGTTCCGCAAGGCCTACCCGGTGTCGTTCCCGTACTTCACCGACATGGGCCTCGACAAGCTGATCACGAAGATCGAGAAGGTCGATCCGTACACCGTGAAGTTCACGCTGGCCGAACCGAACGCACCGTTCATCCAGAACATGGCGATGGAATTCGCGTCGATCCTGTCGGCCGAATACGGCGACCAGCTGATGAAGGCCGGCAAGGCCGCCGACATCAACCAGAAGCCGGTCGGCACGGGCCCGTTCATCTTCCGCAGCTACACGAAGGACGCGACGATCCGTTTCGACGGCAATCCTGACTATTGGAAGAAGGGCGCGGTGAAGCTGTCGAAGCTGATCTTCTCGATCACGCCCGATCCGGGCGTGCGCGTGCAGAAGATCAAGCGCAACGAATGCCAGGTGATGAGCTATCCGCGTCCGGCCGACATCGCGACGCTGAAGGCCGACTCGGGCATCGACATGCCGTCGCAGCCGGGCTTCAACCTCGGCTACCTCGCGTACAACGTCGAGCACAAGCCGGTCGACAAGCTCGAGGTGCGTCAGGCACTCGACATGGCGATCAACAAGAAGGCGATCCTCGAATCCGTCTATCAGGGCGCGGGCCAGGCCGCCACCGCGCCGGTGCCGCCGACCCAATGGTCGTACGACAAGAACCTGAAGATGCCCGCGTACGACACCGCGAAGGCGAAGGCGCTGCTCGCGAAGGCCGGCTTCCCGAACGGTTTCGACATCACGCTGTGGGCCATGCCGGTGCAGCGCGCGTACAACCCGAACGCCCGCCTGATGGCCGAGATGATCCAGGCCGACTGGGCGAAGATCGGCGTGAAGGCGAAGATCGTCACGTACGAGTGGGGTGAGTACATCAAGCGTGCGCACACGGGCGAGCAGGACACGATGCTGATCGGCTGGACGGGTGACAACGGCGACCCGGACAACTGGCTCGGCACGCTGCTCGGCTGCGAGGCGATCAAGGGCAACAACTTCTCGCACTGGTGCTACAAGCCGTTCGACGAGCTGGTCCAGAAGGGCCGCACGACGACGGGCCAGGACGCGCGCACGAAGATCTACACGCAGGCTCAGCAGATCTTCGCGCAGCAGCTGCCGTTCTCGCCGATCGCGAACTCGACGGTCTACCAGCCGGTACGCAAGAACGTGGTCGACATGCGCATCGAGCCGCTCGGCTATGCTCGCTTCGACGGTGTCGGCGTGAAGTAATACGGCCCGTGTAAGCTGTCTGCATAGACCGAGAAGGCACTATTCATCCGGCGGCGGGAGGCCAAAAGCTTCCCGTCGCCGGTCGCACATTTCCCACAAGAAAATACGAGACGCATCATGTTCACATTCGTGTTGCGCCGCGTGGGCATGGTGATCCCGACCTTCATCGGCATCACCATCCTGGCGTTTGCGCTGATTCACCTGATACCGGGCGACCCCATCGAAGTGATGATGGGCGAGCGCGGCGTCGATCCCGCGATGCATGCGGAGGCAATGAAACGGCTCGGCCTCGACCAGCCGCTGCCGCTGCAGTACATCCACTACATCGGCCGTGCGCTGCACGGCGACCTCGGCACGTCGATCATCACCAACACCAGCGTCGCGGGCGAATTCTTCGCGCGCTTCCCGGCGACCGTCGAGCTGTCGCTGTGCGCGCTCGTGTTCGCGCTCGCGGTCGGCCTGCCGGCCGGCGTGATCGCCGCGCTGCGACGCGGCTCGGCCATCGATCACGGCGTGATGGGCACCGCGCTCACCGGCTACTCGATGCCGATCTTCTGGTGGGGGCTGATCCTCATCATGGTGTTTTCGTCGTATCTCGGCTGGACGCCCGTGTCGGGGCGCATCGCGGTCGAATACGACTTCCCGCACCCGACGGGCTTCATGCTGATCGACGCGCTGCTCGCGCCGGACGAAGGCGCGTTCAAGTCGGCGGTCAGCCACCTGATCCTGCCCGCGATCGTGCTCGGCACGATCCCGCTCGCGGTGATCGCGCGGATGACGCGCTCGTCGATGCTCGAAGTGCTGCGCGAGGACTACATCCGCACCGCCCGCGCCAAGGGGCTGTCGCCCGCGCGCGTGGTCGTCGTGCATGCGCTGCGCAACGCGCTGATCCCGGTCGTCACCGTGATCGGCCTGCAGATCGGCACGCTGCTCGCGGGCGCCGTGCTGACCGAGACGCTCTTTTCGTGGCCCGGTGTCGGCAAGTGGCTGATCGATGCGATCGGCCGTCGCGACTATCCGGTCGTCCAGGGCGGCATCCTGCTGATCGCGACGCTCGTGATCGTCGTGAACCTGGTCGTCGACCTGCTGTACGGCGTGCTGAATCCGCGCATCCGCCACACGAGGTAATTCCATGAGCAATCTGCAAAACACCCTGCCGAGCGAGTCCGCGCCGGCCGGCGGCCGTGCGCTCGCGCTGCGCGAGTTCTGGGCCAACTTCTCGCGCAACCGCGGCGCCGTCGGCGCCGGCATCGTCGTGCTGGTGCTGATCCTGGTCGCGCTGCTCGCACCGCTGATCGCGCCGCACAGCCCGGTCGAGCAATACCGCGACTACGTGAAGATCCCGCCCGCGTGGCTCGAAGGCGGCAACTGGCACTTCATCCTCGGCACCGACGAAGCGGGTCGCGACATTCTTTCGCGCCTGATGTTCGGCGCGCGGATGTCGTTCTGGATCGGCTTCGTGTCGGTCGTGCTCGCGCTGATCCCCGGCATCGTGCTCGGGCTGGTCGCCGCGTTCTTCCAGAAGTGGGCCGACACGCCCGTGATGCGCATCATGGACGTGCTGCTCGCGCTGCCGTCGCTGCTGCTCGCGGTCGCGGTCGTCGCGATCATCGGCCCGGGCCTCACCAACACGATGTTCGCGATCGCGATCGTCGCGCTGCCGGCCTATGTGCGTCTCACGCGCGCGTCGGCGCTCGGCGAACTGCAGAAGGAGTACGTGACGGCGTCGCGCGTGGCCGGTGCCGGCACGGTGCGCCTGATGTTCTCGCAGGTGCTGCCGAACTGCACGGCACCGCTGATCGTGCAGGCGACGCTCGGCTTCTCGTCGGCCATTCTCGACGCGGCCGCGCTCGGCTTCCTCGGCCTCGGCGTACAGCCGCCGACCGCCGAGTGGGGCGCGATGCTCGCCTCCGCGCGCGACTACATCGACAACGCATGGTGGATCGTGACGATGCCCGGCCTGTCGATCCTGATTTCGGTGCTCGCGATCAACCTGCTCGGCGACGGGCTGCGCGACGCGCTCGATCCCAAACTGAAGCGGATGGCGTGACCATGAGCCAAGATCTACTGACTATCCGCAATCTCGCGGTGAACTTCAACGGCCTGCCCGCTGTCGACCGGATCAACCTGTCGATCGCGCCGGGCGAGGTGGTGGGCGTCGTCGGCGAATCGGGCTCGGGCAAGAGCGTGACGATGATGGCGCTGATGGGCCTGATCGACGCGCCGGGCAAGGTGACGGCCGACGAGGTCACGTTCAACGGCGTGGACCTGCTGAAGGCGTCGCCGAAGGCGCGCCGCAAGATCGTCGGCAAGGACATCGCGATGGTGTTCCAGGACGCGCTGTCGAGCCTGAACCCGAGCTACACGGTCGGCTACCAGATCAAGGAGGTGCTGAAGCTGCACGAAGGACTGCGCGGCGACGCGCTGCACCGGCGCGCGCTCGAGCTGCTCGACCAGGTCGGCATTCCCGATGCGAAGAACCGCATCACGGCGTTCCCGCACCAGATGTCGGGCGGGATGAACCAGCGCGTGATGATCGCGATGGCGGTGGCGTGCAACCCGAAGCTCCTGATCGCCGACGAGCCGACCACCGCGCTCGACGTGACGATCCAGGCGCAGATCATGGATCTGCTCGTGAAGCTGCAGAAGGAGCGCGGGATGGCGCTCGTGCTGATCTCGCACGACCTGGCCGTGGTGTCGGAGGTCGCGCAGCGCGTCGCGGTGATGTATGCAGGCGAGGTCATCGAGACCAATCGCGTGCCGGACATCTTCCGTGCGCCGCATCATCCGTACACCGAAGCGCTGCTCGCGGCGATTCCCGAGCACAATAAGGGGGCGCGTCGCCTTGCCGCATTGCCGGGCATGGTGCCGGGCCGCGATGATCGCCCGTCCGGCTGCCTGTTCGCGCCGCGCTGCAAGTACGTCGTCGACGATTGCCGCAAGGCGCGTCCGGCGCTCGACACGCTGGTGTCCGGCAACGATGCGATGCGTGCGCGCTGCATCAAGCCGCTCAATATTTCCAACCTCGACCTGACGGGAGGCGCACGATGAACGCAGTCCACGAAACGCGTGCCACGCCGCACGACGAGGAAGCGGTGCTGATCGCGGATGGCCTCGCGAAGCACTACTCGGTGAAGCGCGGGATGTTCGGGCAGGGCACCGTGAAGGCGCTCAACGGCGTGTCGTTCACGCTCAAGCGCGGCAAGACGCTTGCGGTCGTCGGCGAGTCGGGCTGCGGAAAATCCACGCTCGCGCGCCAGCTTACGATGATCGAGACGCCCACCGCGGGCAGCCTGGTGATCGACGGCAAGAACGTGGCCGGCGCGAACCGCGCGACGGTCGCCGACCTGCGCCGGCGCGTGCAGATGGTGTTCCAGAATCCGTTCGCGTCGCTGAACCCGCGCAAGACCGTCGAGCAGACGCTCGCCGAGCCGCTCGAGATCAACACGAACCTGACGGCCGCCGAACGCGCGGCGCGCATCGCGCAGATCATGCGCACGGTCGGCCTGCGGCCCGAGCACGCGAAGCGCTATCCGCACATGTTCTCGGGCGGCCAGCGCCAGCGCGTCGCGATCGCGCGCGCGATGATCCTCGATCCGCGCATCGTCGTCGCCGACGAGCCGGTGTCCGCGCTCGACGTGTCGATCCAGGCGCAGATCCTGAACCTGTTCATGGATCTGCAGGAGCAGTTCAAAACCAGCTACGTGTTCATCTCGCACAACCTGGCGGTGGTCGAGCACGTCGCGGACGACGTGATGGTGATGTACTTCGGCAGCGTCGCCGAGCTCGGCGACAAGGCGACGATTTACGCGCGGCCGCGGCATCCGTACACGCGCGCGCTGATGTCGGCGACGCCGGCGATCTTCGAGGAAGACCGCCGCGTGCAGATCAAGCTGCAGGGCGAGCTGCCGTCGCCGCTCAATCCGCCGTCGGGCTGCGCGTTTCACCAGCGCTGCCCGTACGCGATTGACCGGTGCCGCGTCGAGGAACCGCAGTTGCGCGACGTCGACGGACGCCGTGTGGCCTGCCATCGCGCCGAGGAGGTGGGGGAGGCGAATGCCTGATGGTTTGGCGGCGCGCGCGTCAGACGTGCGCCGTTCGGGGACTGGCAGCGCGCGCGTGATGCGCGCGTGCCGCAACGCACGGCGCTGGAGCGTACGCACGGTCACGGGCGCGGCGCTGGCCGGCGCATGCGTGGCCGCCAGCGTGCTGGTCCCGGCCGACGCCGCGCGTGCCGAAGGGCGCGCGCCGGCGAGTTCGCCGATCCATCCGTCGCAGGTTCCGCCGCCCGGCATCAGCCTGCCGGGTTTCCACGCGCCGTCCGTGTCGAACGGCACGGTCGCGCGCGGCACGGTGCGCGTGCAGCCTGCGCGCATGCCGTTCTATGTCGCCACCCGGGGCAGGGTCACGCTGTACGTGCTCGGCACGCTGCATACGGGCGACCCGTCCGACTATCCGAGCGTCCAGCCGTTCCAGCCGCGCATCCTCGCGGCGCTCGCCGCGTCGCCGACGCTCGCGCTCGAGCTGTCGCCGGACGATCTGCTCGAATCGCAGGACGACGTGTCGAAGTATGGCGTGTGCCGCTACCCGTGCCTGCAGCGCCTGCTGCCCGAGCCGCTGTGGCAGCGGCTCGCTGCGCGCCTGCACGGCAATCCGGCCGCGCTCGCGGAAATTCGCCGGATGCGGCCGTGGCTCGCGGCGCTGGTCGTCGAGACCTACGACTCGCTGTCGGCCGGCCTGCAGACCGAATTCGGCACCGAGGCGCAGCTGCAGAACGTGTTCCTGAAGAAGAAGGGCGGCCGCGTGATCGGGCTCGAGACGCTTGCCGAGCAGATGCGTGCGTTCACCGGGCTGACACTCGCCGAGCAGCGCGAGATGCTCGCCCAGGACATGGTGCAGACGCCGGCGCAGAACGCCGCCGACATCAAGGCGCTGCACCGACTGTGGCAAATTGGCGACGCCGATGCGATCTCGGCGTGGGCGGTCGCGAAGAGCGAGCGGCTGGCCCGTTCGAAGGCGCTGTCGGCGTCGATCGACAACAAGATTCTGTACGAGCGCAACCGGCGCTTCGTTGCACGGATGACGGCAATCGCCGCGCCGGACCGGCCGGTATTCGTCGCAATCGGCGCGCTGCATTTGGGCGGCCCGCGCGGCGTGCTCGAATTGTTGCGCCGACAAGGATACCGGGTCGACGCGAACTGATCGCGCCGGGTGCCGCGCACCGATCCTCCCCTGTTTGATCGACGACGCGCGCGCGGTGTGAAGCGGCTGCGCGGCCGCGCGACCCGATAAGGAAAACCCTCGAATCCTCAGGAAATAGCGTTTAAAACGATTGACATCCGGTTCTGCCAATCTCTATTCTTCATCCCACAAGTTGAAAAAATGAAAAGAATAGATAAGTTCTACGGGGTAGCAGAAAACAAAGCGCGGGGTTAGCGTAGCCGGCACGTGATGCGCGTGCCGGCCGCGGAGTGTCTGCATGCACGGCGGGGCCAAACATCGTCGGTACAACAAATGCATGCGGCAGACTTGCGGATAAGCGACGTTCCGTCGTCCGACCGGGGGAAGCAGTATTCGGGCGGCGGCGGACGTTTTTTAATCCGGAGCATTTTTCCGGTCACCGTCGACAGACGGTTTCGGGGGGCAAATCGACAGACGGCGAAGTCCGCGGCGATTGTGCCAACAGAAAGGCGCCACGAGGGCGCTTTTTTCTTTGGTGCGGCGGTTTTGGTCAGACGGCAGCGGGGCTTGCGCGCTTCTCAAGCGTCTTCGTCGGCCTGCAGCGCGCCGGGCGCGACAACGTCGACCCCCGCCGCTTCGAGCGCAGTGCGGATCCGCTTCGCGAACGCGAGCGCATGCGGGCCGTCGCCGTGCAGGCAGACGGTCTGCGCATTGAGCGGCACCCACTCGCCGCTTACCGCGCGCACCTTCCGTTCGCGCACCATGTCGAGCGTGCGCGCGAGCACGGCATCCTCATCGTCGATCAGCGCGCCGGGCTGGCTGCGCGGCACGAGCGAGCCGTCCGCGCGGTAGCCGCGATCGGCGAACACTTCCTCCACCGCGGCGAGCCCCGCATGGCGCGCGGCCGCGACGAACACGCTGTTGGCGAGCCCGAACACGGCGAGCGACGGATCGAAGTCGTGGATCGCGGACACCACCGCGTCGGCGATCAGCGGGTCGCGCGCGGCCTGGTTGTAGAGCGCGCCGTGCGGCTTCACGTGCGCGATGCGGCCGCCTTCGGCCTGCGCGATCGCCGACAGCGCGCCGAGCTGGTACAGCACGCCCGCATAGATGTCGCCGGCCGGCAGCTGCATTTCCTTGCGGCCGAAATTCTCCGGGTCGTGAAAACTCGGGTGTGCGCCGATCGACACGCCTTTCTGCACGGCCCAGCGCACGCAGTCGCGCATCGCATTGGCGCCGCCTGCATGCCAGCCGCACGCGATGTTCGCCGACGTGACGAGGTCGAGCAGCGCCTCGTCCGATCCGCATCCTTCGCCGAGATCGGCATTCAGATCGATTTCCATGATGTTCCTCGTCCACTGATGGCGTGGCGCGTCCTCCGTGTTGCTTCTGACATTGTCACGCCGCGCGCGATTGCTCGCGGCGGCGCGTTTCCTCGCGCATCTCGATCGCGACGTCGATCTGCCGCAGATAGGCACGTTCCGCGGTCAGGGCGGCGCGCGCGGCGTCGGGTGTCGTGCGCACGAAGCGGATCGGCAGGTTCAGGCGCGCCTGGGCGAGTTTCCAGAGATCCGCGCGGATCACCGTGCCGATCTTCGGATAGCCGCCGGTGGTCTGCGCATCGTGCATCAGCACGATCGGCTGGCCATTCGGCGGCACCTGGATCGTGCCGGGCAGCACCGCGTGCGACAGCAGCTCGACCGGCCGCTCGCGCACCAGCTCGGCGCCGGCGAGGCGATAGCCCATCCGGTTGCTGTTCGCGGTGACGAGCCATTCCTCGTCCCAGAACGCCTGCTGCGAATCGGCCGCGAACGACGCGTAGTCGGGGCCCGGCAGCACGCGCACGGGCATCGCCCACGGCGCGTGCGCGGGACGGTGGTGGCGGCGCGGTGGTTCGTCGACGCGCACGAACGCGCACCACGTGGGCGCCTTCACGCCGAATTCGGGCGCATCGGTCGCGAGGCAGCCGGCGCCAGCCGGCGGCACGCCGACCGGGAGCCGATCGCCGTCGCGCAGCGCGCGGCCGCCGAGGCCGCCGAAGCGCGACGCGAGATCGGTGCTGCGCGAGCCGAGCATCGGCAGCACGTCGATGCCGCCCGCGATGCACAGGTAGCCGCGCATCCCGCGCTTCGCGGCCGGCAGCACGAGCGTCTGCCCGGCCTCGACCGGCAGGCTCCACCATGAATACACGGGCTTGCCGTCGAGCGTCCCGCCGAATTCGGTGCCGGTGATCGCGATGCGCGTCGCGCGCGTGAAGCGGAATGCGGCCGGGCCGATCGTGAGTTCGACGGCCGCCGCGTCGGGGCGATTGCCGACCAGCCGATTGCCGACCTCGAGCGCGAGGCTGTCGAGCGCGCCGCCCTGCGCGACGCCGAGATGGCGCGTGCCGCGGCGGCCGAGATCCTGCACGGTCGACAGCGGGCCGGCGCGGACGACCTCGATCGTGCCCGGTGCGGTGTTCTGGCTCATGTCGCGTCGACTCCGGCAATGGTGAAGCGCACGCGGTCGCCGGGCAGCAGCAGCGTCGGCTGCGCCCGCGTGGGGTCGAACAGCACGTGCGACGTGCGGCCGATCAGTTGCCAGCCGCCGGGCGACGTGGCTGGATAGATGCCCGTCTGCGCCCCGCCGATGCCGACCGAGCCGGCCGGCACTTCCAGGCGCGGCGCCGCGCGGCGCGGCGTGTGCAGCGATGCATCGAGGCCGCCGAGATACGCGAAGCCCGGCTGGAAGCCGACGAAGAACACGACGTATTCGGCGGCCGTGTGGCGCGCGACGACTTCGTCGGCCGATAGCCCCGTATGCGCAGCGACGGCCGGCAGGTCGGGGCCGGCGGCGCCGCCGTATTCAACGGGAATCTCGATCTCGCGGCCCTCCGCGTGCTCGACGTCGGCGGTTTCCCACGCGTCGCGCAGCGCCGGCGTGAGCGACTCGGCCGTCGCGGCGAGCGCATCGAACACGATCGTCAGATTGTTCATGCCCGGCACGACGTCGATCACGTCGGGCCACGCGCGCGCGACCTCGGCGACGGCCCAGACGCGGCGCTGGCAATCGAGCGTGGCGGGCGGCGGCACCTCGCAGACGAGGGCGGCATCGCCGAGCGGATAAATGCGGGGTTGCGTCATCGGACTGGCACGGTTCGGACGGCAATGTTAGCGCACATTGTCGATAAAATATCGACAACTTCCCAATAAGCGTTTTCGCCTAGCTCGTATGCCGGGGCTTCTGTCGTACACTCGGCACTCCCTGTCATCCGGCTTGCGCCGCCTTTCCATGAAGCGTCCTGCGACCAAGATCGTGTCATCCGAACACCTCGTTTCCGAGTCGAGCGCAGAGCTGTCGGAGCTCGAATACGGCCTCATCATGGCCAGCAACGCATTCAACCGATGGATGGTGCGCTGCATGTCGGCCGCGGGCGCGAAGGACATGACGGCGGTCGAGGTGTCGCTGCTGCATCACGTGAGCCATCGCGAACGCAAGAAAAAGCTCGCCGACATCTGCTTCGTGCTCAATATCGAGGATACGCACGTCGCGACCTATGCGCTGAAAAAACTGATCGCGCGCGGTTATGTGAAGAGCGAGAAGAGCGGCAAGGAAGTGTTCTTCTTCGCGACCGATGCGGGCCGCGAGCTGTGCCTGAAGTATCGCGAGGTGCGCGAGCATTGCCTGATCGAGACGCTGAAGGACAGCGGCCTCACCAACGCGCAGATCGGCGACGCCGCGCAACTGCTGCGCCACGCATCGGGTCTCTACGATACGGCCGCGCGTGCGGCAGCCTCGCTGTAAACGATTGCGAACGGGACGGTGAACGCGGTGACGCGCGGCATGCCGCTGGCGCGGTGTCGCGCGCCGCGTCATCCGGCGGCCGGGTAAAGCGCGCCGTCGGTCACGATCCAGCGCATCGCGAGATCGTGCGCCTCGGCCGGCAGCGCATCCACGCGGCACGCTTCATACGCGATGCCGACCGTCACCGGCAGCGTGTCCCCCGGCCACACCGCGAGCGTGCGGTCGTAGTAGCCGCCGCCATAGCCGAGCCGGTAGCGCTCCAGATCGAATCCCACACACGGAATCAGCAACAGGTCGGGCACGACGACGACTCCCGACGCCGGCTCCGGAATCCGGTGATGCCCTTCGCGCATCGGCGTGTGCGCATCCCACACATGGAACGCGAGCGGCGTGTGACGCTCGCCGATCACCGGCAGCGCGGCACGGCGGCCGGTGCCGGCCGCGGACCATGCGAGCACAGCGTCGCGCGCGTCGAATTCACCCGGCAGCGGCCAGTAGAAGCCGACCGTGCGCGGTGCGAGGCGTTCGAGCAACCCGCGCAGCCGCGCGTCGAGCGCGGCGTTCGCGGCGGGCTGCGACGCGGCGTCGCGACGCGCGCCGGCCAGCGTTTTGCGCAGTGCAGCCTTCGGGTTCGGCACAGGGTTGCATGCTATGCTTTCGCTCAATTCGTGCTCCATTCAAAACGATGTCGAACAGCCTTTTCCGAGTATATCGCGCGGTCGCGCTCACGCTTTCGGCCGCCGCGCTCGTCGCGGGCACGGCCGCGTGCGCCGCACCGGGCGACGACACGCTCGCCGGGGATGACCAGATCTTCGTGCAGCTTCGCGAAGCCGCGCGCCGCAACGACGCCGCGAAGGCCGCGCAGCTCGCGTCGACGATCCCGAACTATCCGGTCCCGTCCTACGTCGAGTATTTCCAGATCAAGCCGCAGCTGTTCGATTCGACGGGCCGCGCACGTGTCGACGCGCCCGACGCACCCGTGCAGTCGTTCCTGCAGCGCTACGACGGACAGGCGATCGCCGACCGCATGCGCAACGACTACCTGCTCGTGCTCGGCGCGCGCCACGACTGGCGCAACTTCGACGACCAGTACAAGCGCTTCGTGCTCGACGACGACACGCAGGTCAAGTGCTATGCGCTCGAATCGCGCGCGGCGCGCGGCGAGAACGTCGCCGAGGCGGCGCGCGCGCTGCTCGTCGAACCGAAATACTACGGCGACGCCTGTGTCGACCTGATTACGGCGCTGACGGTCAACCAGCAATTCACGAGCGACGACGTGTGGCAGCAGGCGCGCCTCGCGTACGAGCAGAACTACACGACGCTCGGCGGCAAGATCGTCGACGCGCTCGGCCCGCGCCCGGTCGACTTCGACCAGGCGACCAGCGCGCCGCCGCTGTACCTCGCGCGCGGCGTCGGCCCCGACGCGGCGTCGCACCAGCTCGCGCTGATCGCGCTCGGCCGCATGGCGCGCAACGATCCGGACGCGGCGGCAGGGATGCTGACGTCCGTCACCGGCTCGCTGACGAAGCAGGAACAGGCGATCGCGTGGGGCGCGATCGGCTACCAGGGCGCGATCAAGCGCTCGCCGCTCGCGTCGGTCTGGTATGCGAAATCCGCGAACGCGCCGCTGTCGAACCCGGGCTACGAATGGCGTACGCGCGCCGCGCTGCTCGCCGGCAACTGGCCGATGGTGCGCTGGTCGATCGAGCAGATGCCGCCGTCGCTGCGCGACGATCCGGCCTGGATCTACTGGCACGCGCGCGCGCTCAAGCAGAGCGGCGACACGCTGCAGGCGAACCAGGAATTCGAGCAGGTCGCGGGCCAGTACAACTTCTACGGGCAGCTCGCCGGCGAAGAACTCGGCCAGCGCACGAGCGTTCCGCCGCGCACGAAGGTGAGCGACACCGAGATCGGCGCGATGAGCAAGATCCCGGGCTTCGCGCTCGCGCAGCGCTTCTATGGGCTGAACCTGCGCCTCGAAGGCAATCGCGAATGGAACTGGCCGCTGCGCGGGATGACCGATCGCCAGCTCCTCGCGGCCGCCGAATACGGCAAGCGCGTCGACCTGCTCGACCGCACGGTCAACACGGCCGACCGCACGAAGGCCGAGCACGACTTCACGCTGCGCTACCCGTCGCCGTACCGCGACATCGTCGAGCGCTACGCGCAGTCGTCGGGCCTCGACATCGAATGGGCGTACGGGCTGATCCGCCAGGAATCGCGCTTCATCACGAACGCGCGTTCTTCCGTCGGCGCGGGCGGGCTGATGCAGCTGATGCCGGCCACCGCGCAGCTCGTCGCGAAGAAGCTCGGGATGGGCACGATCACGCGTGCGCAGATGCATGACATCGATACCAACATCCAGCTCGGCACCTGGTATCTGGCGGACATCTACAACAACTTCGACAGCTCGCCGGTGCTGGCGACTGCCGGTTACAACGCGGGCCCGGGCCGGCCGCGCCAGTGGCGCCAGGTGCTGACGCAGCCGGTCGAAGGCGCGATCTTCGCGGAGACGATTCCATTCAACGAGACGCGCGACTACGTGAAGAACGTGCTGTCGAACACCGTCTACTACGCGGCGCTCTTCGAGGGCAAGCCGCAGTCGTTGAAGAAACGCCTGGGCATGATCTCGCCCTGATCCGCAATCTTCATACTGCCGCGCAAGACGCGGCAGTGTGCTCAAGGGGCTGTTCACGCTCATGACGGGCCAGCCCCGTCTATGATTCTCCTGGTCAGGGGCGCGAGCGTGGCCGGTCATATTGCGGCGTCGCGCGTCGCTTGTCAGGCTCGGCCGGAGGCCGCGCCCTGCTTCTTGCTCGCGCCCGAAGGCAGTCCCGCTGGGGACAGCCGGCGAGGCTCGTTCGCAAGCCCGTCATGAGCGTGAACCGCCCGTTGGAGGACTCGACCATGGATCGCCAGACCGTCGCGCTGCTGGGCGGCACCGGCTTCATCGGCAGCCGGCTCGTCAATGCGCTGATCGACGCCGGCAAGCATGTGAGGATCGGCACGCGGCGGCGCGAGCACGCGCGCCACCTGCAGATGCTGCCGGTCGAGATCGTCGAACTCGACGCGCTCGACACGCGCACGCTGGCCCGGTTCGTCGCCGGCGCGCACGCGGCCATCAATCTCGTCGGCGTGCTGCACGGCGGCCGCGGCACGCCATACGGGCCCGGGTTCGAACGCGCGCACGTCGCGCTGCCGGCCGCGCTGGCCGCCGCATGCGTCGAAGTCGGCGTGCGGCGCGTGCTGCACATGAGCGCGCTCGGCGCCGATTCGCACGGCGCGAGCATGTACCAGCGCTCGAAAGGCGACGGCGAGGCCGCGCTGCATGCGGTCGCGGCGACCGATTCGCTCGCGCTGACGATCTTCCGCCCGTCGGTCGTGTTCGGCCCCGGCGACACATTCCTCAACACATTCGCGAACCTGCAGCGCACGCTGCCGGTGCTGCCGCTCGCGATGCCCGACGCGCGCTTCCAGCCGGTGTTCGTCGGCGACGTCGTGAGCGCGTTCGTCAACACGCTCGACCTCACGGCCGCGTACGGCAAAACCTACGAGCTCGGCGGTCCGACCGTCTACACGCTCGAGCAACTGGTGCGCTATTGCGGCACGCTGGTCGGCCGGCAGGCACGCATCGTGCGGCTGCCCGACGCGCTTGCGCGGCTGCAGGCGAGCGTGTTCGAATGCCTGCCCGGCGAGCCGGTGATCACGCGCGACAATCTCGCGTCGATGTCGGTGCCCAACGTGCTGTCAGGGCCGCTCGCGCCGGAACTCGGGCTGTCGCCCGCGAGTCTCGAGAGCATCGCGCCCGCGTATCTCGGCGACGGCGCGCAGCGCTCCCGCTTCGACTGGTTCCGCTCGCGCCGCTAGGCGTCGCGGGCCGCCACTTTCCGTCATTCACTTTCGCGCCTTTCGGAACCCCGCCATGAAACTCGTCATTGGAGACAAGAATTACTCGTCGTGGTCGATGCGGCCGTGGCTGCTGCTCGCGCATTTCGGGATCCCGTTCGACGAGATCGCGATCGAGCTGCGCCGCGACGACACGGCCGCGCGCATCCGCGAGTATTCGCCGACCGGCAAGGTACCGTGCCTGGTCGACGATCACGGCACCGCGATCTGGGATTCGCTCGCGATCGCCGAGACGCTCGCCGAGCGCTATCCGCAGTTCCCGATGTGGCCGGCCGATCCGCTGGAGCGCGTACACGCGCGCTGCATCTCGGCCGAGATGCACTCGGGCTTTGCCGCGCTGCGCACCGAGATGGGAATGAACGTGCGCGCGTCGATGCCGGGACGCGGCGCGACGCCCGATGCGCTGGCCGACGTCGCCCGCATCGACGCGCTGTGGAGCGCGTGCATCGAGGCATCGGGCGGCCCGTTCCTGTTCGGTGAATTCGGGATCGCGGATGCGATGTATGCGCCGGTCGTGATGCGCTTCAATACGTATGCGCCGGCGCTGTCGCCAGAAGCGGCCGGGTATGCCGCGCGCGTGACGGCGCTGCCGGCCGTGCAGCGCTGGATCGATGCCGCGCGCCGCGAAACCAACGTGATTGCCGAATACGAACCGACCCCATGAACATCTACGCAGTAGGCGGAGCGATCCGCGACGAATTGCTCGGCGTGCCGGTGCAGGATCGCGACTACGTGGTGGTGGGCGCGACGCCCGAGCAGATGGTCGCCCAGGGCTTCCGGCCGGTCGGCAAGGATTTCCCGGTGTTCCTGCATCCGGACACGCAGGAGGAATACGCGCTCGCGCGCACCGAGCGCAAGACGGCGGCCGGCTATCACGGCTTCCAGTTCTACTTCGCGCCGGACGTGACGCTCGACGAGGATCTCGCGCGGCGCGACCTGACGATCAACGCGATGGCGCGCGAAGTGAGCCCGGAGGGCGCGCTGGTCGGGCCGGTGATCGATCCGTTCGACGGACGGGCCGACCTGCGTGCACGCGTGTTCCGGCACGTGGGCGACGCGTTCGTCGAGGATCCGGTGCGGATCCTGCGGATCGCGCGTTTTGCCGCGCGCTTCGCGGATTTCACGGTCGCGGACGACACGCTCGCGCTGATGCGGCGCATGGTCGACGCCGGCGAAGCGGACGCGCTGGTGCCCGAGCGCGTGTGGCAGGAAATCGCGCGCGGGCTGATGGAGGCGATGCCGTCGCGGATGTTCGCGGTGCTGCGCGAGTGCGGCGCGCTCGCGCGCATCCTGCCCGAGGTCGACGCGCTGTGGGGCGTGCCGCAGCGCGCCGACTACCATCCGGAAGTCGACACGGGCGTGCACGTGATGATGGTCGTCGACTACGCAGCGAAGCAGGGCTACTCGCTGCCGGTGCGCTTCGCGGCGCTCACGCACGATCTCGGCAAGGCGACGACGCCCGCCGACGTACTGCCGCGCCACGTCGGCCACGAAGGCCGCGGCGTCGACCTCATCAAGCCGTTGTGCGAGCGGCTGCGCGTGCCGAACGAATGCCGCGATCTCGCGCTGGTGGTCGCGCGCGAGCACGGCAACCTGCATCGCGTGATGGACATGGGCGCGGCGGCGCTGGTGCGGTTCTTCGAGCGCAGCGATGCGCTGCGCAAACCGGCGCGCTTCGCGGAGATGCTGCAGGCGTGCGAAGCGGATGCCCGCGGCCGGCTCGGGCTCGACACGCAGCCGTATCCGCAGGCCGAGCGGCTGCGCGTGGCGCTGGTGGCGGCGCGCAGCGTCGACGCGGGCGCGATCGCGCGCGGTGCCGGCGACGATGCGATGCAGATCAAGGACGCCGTGCATCGCGCACGGGTCGAGGCCGTCAAGCAGGCGCTGGCGATCGGCGAATAGCGCGGAAGAAACGGGTGGCGCGGTGCGTCGCCCGGCCGCCAGCCGTCATTGCTTCGTGCGGGCGGTGGCGCGGCGGGCCGGGGTGGCGGCGGCCGGACGTTTGCCTGCGGCCTTGCCGGCAGCCGGCTTGGCCGCCACGCTGGA
>NZ_VWWG01000080.1:0-31338 GCF_011753085.1 Burkholderia sp. Tr-862 | reverse complement strand
GTCGCGCCGGCCGCCGCGACTGCCGGCGCCGACGATTGGGAGACGTTCTGATTCGGGCGCACCGCGCCTCTATCCCCCGCATCTATCCCCATTTGGCAGCACACGACGCCCGCGACCTGCGGGCGTTGTCGTTTCGGCGACCGATGGAATGTGACAGCGCACATGAACGTTCGCAAATCACCGCGCGTTGCATGTGCGCATCCGCGCTACGGGTATCTCCGGACGATGCGAAAAAAATTTGTAACGGTGCGCGCGGCATGTCGTCGTAAACGTGCGCTCGAACGTCTAGTGATGAAGGGGGAGTGAAGGGCGCAGCGACGACGGAGGTGTCCAACGCGTGAGACGTTCCGATGCTGGAAGAGACGTGGCGGATGCAGTTTCTGCGGCTCGGGATATCAATTGTAAAGCGTCAAAATGCGTTGTCCAAGCGGTGTTGTGGAGAATGACGCACTTCATACGAAGAGTTCGTGAAAAAAAATAAGAAAGGGTTTAGGATGAATTCGAACGCGCTTGCTTCTGCGCAGTCATACGAAGGCAAGCACGTCTTCAGACTCAGGCGAGGGAGGTAGCATGGATATTTACAGCAGCTTCGCGAACCGCTTCGAAAAAACGCGAGAGGAAGAGCTCTCGCTGGAGGAGTACCTCGCGCTCTGCAAGAACGATCCGTCAGCGTATGCCACGGCAGGCGAACGCATGCTGGCTGCAATCGGGGAACCCGAACAAGTCGACACCCGCAACGAACCGCGCCTGTCGCGGATCTTTGCGAACAAGGTGATCAAGGTCTATCCCGCATTCCGTGAGTTCTACGGAATGGAGGAAGTGATCGAGCAGGTGGTCGCGTATTTCCGCCACGCTGCGCAAGGGCTTGAAGAGAAGAAGCAGATTCTCTACCTGCTTGGCCCGGTGGGCGGCGGCAAGTCGTCGATCGCCGAGCGTCTGAAGCAACTGATGGAGCGCGTGCCGTTCTATGCGCTGAAGGGCTCGCCCGTCAACGAATCGCCGCTCGGGCTGTTCGACTACGACGAGGACGGCCCGATCCTCGAGGAGCAATACGGCATTCCTCGCCGCTACCTGAAGAGCATCCTGAGTCCGTGGGCCGTCAAGCGCCTGCACGAATACAACGGCGACATCCGCCAGTTCCGCGTCGTGCGCCGTTACCCGTCGATCCTGCGTCAGGTCGGCATCGCGAAGACGGAGCCGGGCGACGAGAACAACCAGGATATTTCGTCGCTCGTCGGCAAGGTCGACATCCGCAAGCTCGAGCAGTACGCGCAGGACGATGCCGATGCGTACAGCTATTCGGGCGGCCTGTGCCTCGCGAACCAGGGGCTGCTCGAATTCGTCGAAATGTTCAAGGCGCCGATCAAGGTGCTGCACCCGTTGCTCACCGCGACACAGGAAGGCAACTTCAAGGGCACCGAAGGATTCGGCGCGATTCCGTTCGACGGGGTGATCCTCGCGCACTCGAACGAGTCGGAGTGGAAGGCGTTCCGCAACAACCGCAACAACGAGGCACTGCTCGACCGGATCTTCGTCGTGAAGGTGCCGTACTGCCTGCGTGTGTCGGAAGAGACCAAGATCTACGAGAAGCTGATCCGCAATTCGTCGCTGGCCGAAGCCGTGTGCGCGCCGGGCACGCTGAAGATGATGTCGCAGTTCTCGGTGCTGTCGCGCCTGCACGAGCCGGAGAACTCGAGCCTGTTCTCGAAGATGCAGGTCTACGACGGCGAAAACCTGAAGGACACCGATCCAAAGGCGAAGTCGTATCAGGAGTATCGCGACTACGCGGGGGTGGACGAAGGGATGACGGGCGTGTCGACACGCTTCGCGTTCAAGATCCTGTCGCGCGTGTTCAACTTCGATTCGAGCGAGGTCGCGGCGAACCCCGTGCACCTGATGTATGTGCTCGAACAGCAGATCGAACGCGAGCAGTTCCCGCCGGAAACCGAGCAGAAGTACCTGTCCTTCGTGAAGGACGTGCTCGCGTCGCGCTACGCGGACTTCATCGGCAAGGAGATCCAGACGGCCTACCTCGAATCGTATTCGGAGTACGGGCAGAACATCTTCGACCGCTACGTCACGTATGCGGACTTCTGGATCCAGGACCAGGAATTCCGCGATCACGACACAGGCGAGAGCTTCGACCGCGCCGCGCTGAACGCGGAACTGGAGAAGATCGAGAAGCCGGCCGGGATCAGCAATCCGAAGGACTACCGCAACGAGATCGTGAACTTCGTGCTGCGCGCGCGGGCGGCGAACGCCGGGAAGAACCCCGTGTGGACGAGCTACGAGAAGTTGCGCGTCGTGATCGAGAAGAAGATGTTCTCGAATACCGAGGAACTGTTGCCGGTCATTTCGTTCAACGCGAAGGGCTCGGCGGAGGAGCAACGCAAGCATGAGGACTTTGTGAACCGGATGGTCGCGAAGGGCTATACGCCGAAGCAGGTGAGGCTGCTTTGCGACTGGTACCTGCGCGTGCGCAAGTCGTCATGACGCGCGCGGTACCGCGCCCGTGCGGTTCGTCCGTACGGGCGCCCTCAGAGACGCCGCCCGCATGACGGCAGACGGCATGTGCGGCGAGCGTCCCGGCATATCGACTTTCGAGCGGGAGACCGGGAGTGCTTCATCAAATCATCGACCGCAGGCTGGCCGGCAAGAACAAGAGCATCGCCAACCGCGAACGCTTTCTGCGTCGCGTCAAGAACTACATTCGTCGTGCCGTCTCCGACGCGGTGCGCGACCGTAGCATCAAGGATATCCAGAGCACGCAAAGCATCACGATCCCGCGCAAGGACATCGCGGAGCCGAATTTCCGGCACGCGCCGGGCGGGCGTCGTGAATACGTGCACCCGGGCAACGAGGACTACGTCCGCGGCGACAAGATTCCGCGTCCGCAGGGCGGCTCGGGCGGCGGCGGCAGTCAGGCGAGCAACGAGGGCGAAGGGCAGGACGACTTCGTGTTCGAGCTGTCGCGCGACGAATTCATGCAGTACTTCTTCGACGATCTCGAACTGCCGCGCCTCGTGAAGACGCACCTGCTGACGGTGCCGAGCTGGAAGAACGTGCGCGCGGGCTGGTCGGCGGAAGGCACGCCGAACAACATCGACGTCGTGCGCTCGCTGCGAAGCGCGCTCGGCCGGCGCATCGCGCTCGGCTCGCCGCTCGTCAACGAGTTGCGCGAGCTCGAAGCCCAGCTCGAGGTGCTGAAGCTCGATCACGAAGACCGTCGCGCGGAAATCGCGACGCTCGAGGCCGAGATTCATCACCTGAAAGGGCGCATCTGGCGGATCCCGTTCATCGATCCGTTCGATCTGCGCTACATCAATCGCGTGAAGCAGCCCCAGCCGTCGAGCCAGGCCGTGATGTTCTGCCTGATGGACGTGTCGGGTTCGATGGACGAGCAACGCAAGGATCTCGCGAAGCGCTTCTTCATCCTGTTGTACCTGTTCCTGAAGCGCAACTACGAGCGCATCGAGGTCGTGTTCATCCGTCACCACACGCGCGCCGAGGAAGTCGACGAGGATACCTTCTTCCATTCGACCGAAAGCGGCGGCACCGTCGTGTCCAGCGCGCTCGAGCTGATGCGCAAGGTGATGAACGAGCGCTACTCGCCGACCGAGTGGAACATCTACGGCGCGCAGGCGTCCGACGGCGACAACTGGACCGACGATTCGCCGAAGTGTCGCAAAATCCTGGAAGAGGATATCCTCACGAAGACGCGCTATTTCGCGTATATCCAGGTTGCCCCGGAAGAGCAGAACCTGTGGCTGGAGTACGCGCAGCTGGCGCTGTCGCAACCGCACCTCGCGATGAAGAAAGCCGAATCGGCTGCTGACATTTACCCGGTGTTTCGCGAATTGTTCGAAAAGCAGGTGGAAATGTCATGACGACCCGCCATCTGCACAACGAGTCGCGCGGCTATGCGCCGCGCCCTTCCGGCGACGACACGGCCGGCCCTGCCGCATCGCAGCAAAGCGGCCGGGTCGAACCGGCGCCGCCGGCCGCCGACTTGCCCGGCTCCGGGCAGAAGGAAGCGCGTATGAACGTTGCCGAACGCAAGCCGCTGCCGTGCCCGTCCGACTGGACGTTCGAACTGCTCGAGGAATACGACACGCACATCTCGCAGGTCGCCGAGCAATACGAGCTCGATATCTATCCGATCCAGCTCGAACTGATCAGCGCCGAGCAGATGATGGACGCGTACGCGTCGGTCGGGATGCCGGTCAACTATCGCCACTGGTCGTTCGGCAAGCACTTCCTCGCCACCGAGAAGAGCTATCGCCGCGGCCAGATGGGCCTCGCGTACGAAATCGTCATCAACTCGAACCCGTGCATCGCGTATCTGATGGAAGAGAACACGATGACGATGCAGGCGCTCGTCATCGCGCACGCGGCATACGGGCACAACTCCTTCTTCAAGGGCAACTACCTGTTCCGGCTGTGGACCGACGCGCACGCGATCATCGACTATCTCGTGTACGCGAAGAACTACGTCGCCGAATGCGAGGAGCGCTACGGCCTCGATCGCGTCGAGGAACTGCTCGATTCGTGCCATGCGCTGATGAACTATGGCGTCGACCGCTACAAGCGGCCGCAGAAACCGTCGCTGTCGAAGGAAGCCGCGCTGCGGCGCGAGCGCGAGGCGTATCTGCAGTCGCAGGTCAACGAGCTGTGGCGCACGCTGCCGGGCAAGAAGCCCGAGCAGATGGAGGAGCAGGAGGAACGCTATCCGCCGGAGCCGCAGGAGAACCTGCTGTATTTCGCGGAGAAGAACGCGCCGCTGCTCGAGCCGTGGGAGCGGGAAGTGATCCGCATCGTGCGCAAGATCGGCCAGTACTTCTATCCGCAGCGGCAGACGCAGGTGATGAATGAGGGTTGGGCCACGTTCTGGCACTACACGCTGCTGAACACGCTGTACAACCAGGGCAAGCTGGAAGACGGCTTCATGATGGAGTTCCTGCATTCGCACAGCAACGTGGTCTACCAGCCGCCCGTGACGAAGCCGTACTACAACGGGATCAACCCGTATGCGCTCGGCTTCTCGATGATGAGCGACATCCGCCGGATCTGCGAAGCGCCGACGGAAGAGGACTACAAGTGGTTTCCGGAGATCGCGGGCACCCCGTGGCTGCCGGCGATGCACTACGCGATGCGCAACTTCAAGGACGAGAGCTTCATCGCGCAGTACCTGTCGCCGAACCTGATCCGCGAGATGCGGTTGTTCTCGGTGCTCGACGACGACATGCGCGATTCGCTCGAGGTGTCGGCGATCCACGACGAGGCCGGTTATCAATACGTGCGCCAGGCGCTGTCGCGGCAGTACGACATCCATCATCGCGAGCCGAACATCCAGGTATGGGCCGTGAACACGCGCGGAGACCGCAGCCTCACGCTGCGCCACTTCATGACCGACAACCGCCATCTGTCGAATGACAGTGAAGAGGTGCTCAAGCACATGGCGCGACTCTGGCAGTTCGACGTGTTCCTGGAAAGCGTCGACGAGGCCGGTACCGTGCGCAAGCGCTATGAGTGCCGGTACGTGCCGCCCGAGGTGCGCATCTGAATCGCGCGGGAAGAGCTTGCATCGGACGCCAGCCCGAGGGCTGGCGTTTTCATATGACGAACAGGTGGTGCGAGAAAATTTTTCTACATCCGGACGAACCCGGAAAGCCTGTTACTTTACATTTCGCTAAAATCCCGTAGCGCCGTGCACCGGAACCGGTGCCACGTCGACCGCACGCGGCGGCCCCAGGTCGTCTCGCCTAGAAAGCACTAAAAGGAACAGACCAACCCATGGACGTCCAGACCGACCAAGCTGCGCTGTCCGCGCATGACACCCGGCGGCGCGTGTTCGCCATCGTCGGCGCCTCATCGGGCAACCTCGTCGAGTGGTTCGACTTCTACATCTACTCGTTCTGCGCGCTGTACTTCGCACCGGCGTTCTTCCCGAGCGGCAACACGACGACGCAGCTGCTGAACACGGCCGGCGTGTTCGCGGCCGGCTTCCTGATGCGTCCGATCGGCGGCTGGCTGTTCGGCCGCATCGCCGACCGTCACGGCCGCCGCGCGGCGATGATGATCTCGGTGCTGATGATGTGCGGCGGCTCGCTCGTGATCGCGGTCCTGCCGACCTATGCGCAGATCGGTGCGCTCGCGCCGGCGCTGCTGCTGGTCGCGCGCCTGTTCCAGGGGCTGTCGGTGGGCGGCGAATACGGCACGAGCGCGACCTACATGAGCGAGGTCGCGCTGAAGGGACGGCGCGGCTTCTTCGCGTCGTTCCAGTACGTGACGCTGATCGGCGGCCAGCTGTGCGCGCTGCTGGTGCTCGTGATCCTGCAGCAGACGCTGTCGAATGACGAACTGAAGGCGTGGGGCTGGCGCATTCCGTTCGTCTGCGGTGCGGCGGCCGCGCTGATCTCGCTGTACCTGCGCAAATCGCTCGACGAGACGTCGACGAGCGCATCGCGCGACAAGAAGGACGCGGGCACGATCCGCGGCGTGTGGCAGCACAAGGGCGCATTCTTCACGGTGGTCGGCTTCACGGCCGGCGGCTCGCTGATCTTCTACACGTTCACGACGTACATGCAGAAGTACCTGGTGAACACGGCCGGCATGCATGCGAAGACGGCCAGCAACGTGATGACCGTCGCGCTGCTCGTCTACATGCTGATACAGCCGGTGTTCGGCGCGCTGTCCGACAAGATCGGCCGCCGCACGTCGATGATCCTGTTCGGCACGTTCGCGGTGATCGGCACGGTGCCGCTGATGCATGCGCTGAAGACCGTGACGAGCCCGACGGCCGCGTTCGCGCTGATCACGATCGCGCTGGCGATCGTCAGCTTCTACACGTCGATCAGCGGCCTCATCAAGGCCGAGATGTTCCCGCCCGAAGTGCGCGCGATGGGCGTCGGCCTGTCGTATGCGGTCGCGAACGCGATCTTCGGCGGCTCCGCCGAGTACGTTGCGCTGTGGTTCAAGTCGATCGGCAGCGAGGAAACCTTCTACTGGTACGTGACGGCGCTGTGCGCGGTGTCGCTGATCGTGTCGTGGCGGATGCGTGACCCGAGCAAGGAAGGGTATCTGCGTCACGAGCCGTGATCGACGGGGCAACCCGGCTGCCGCTTCGAGCGGCATGAAACAACGCAACGGCGCTCCGCCACGCAGGCGGCGCGCCGTTTTTTCATGTGCGGCGCGTTCGCATCGCCGCGTGCAAGCTCATCGCGCGCCGCGCGATATCGATATTGCAATCGCTTCGTTGTTCGCCGCCGGCGATGCTTTTATTCTGAACCCGTAGTTCGTGTGACACCTCCTTGACTGGGATTCGCGCCCGCTGCGTGCAGCGGGCGTTTTTTTATTCCCGGTTCGCCGACCGGCCTCGTCACACGCCCGTTGCTTGCGGGACGCGAAATATAATGGCGCTCGCGCGGCTCACGCGCGATAACCCATACCAAGATCCCGATGAGAGAACAACACACTTCCAGGCCGTGGTTGACGATTCTGCTGGCCGTCGTCAACGCCGTGATATTCATGCTGATGTGGCGACAGGCGTCGTATGGTTCGCTATCGAACGCGCTGCTGCTCGACTGGGGCGCGAACTTCGCGCCGTACACGCTCACCGGGCAGCCGTGGCGGCTGCTGACCAGCGCGTTCCTGCACGGCAGCTGGACACATCTCGCGCTGAACATGTACATGCTGGTCGTGCTCGGCACCGTGCTCGAACGCGCGGGCGGCACGCTCCGGCTCGGCGTCGCGTATCTTCTGCCCGCACTCGGCGGCTCGCTGCTGAGCGCGCTCTGGCATGGCTACCACGAAGTCGGCAGCACCACCTTTGCGTTTGGAGTCGCGCTGGCGTCCAGCGGGATCCGGCCGGTCGTGAGCGTCGGTGCGTCGGGTGCGCTGATGGGACTGGCGGGCGCGGCCGCCGCATTCGTGCTGCGACACCGAAGCGACAGCGGGGGCGATGCGCCGGTTGCCATCAACCTCGGCGCGCTCGGCCAAGTGATCGCGATCAACCTGGTGTCGGGCTTCCTCATCTCCGGCATCGACCAGGCCGCGCATCTCGGCGGCGTAGTCGTCGGCTTCATCGCCGGCTGGCTGATGTACGGGGCCGGCCGCTCGATGCGCGTCGCCGTACCGCTCATGCTCGCGGTGCTCGGCAGCGCGGCGATGTTGTTCGCCGCGCAGCGGGCGGGCAGCGAGGAACTGCAAGGCTGGCGTGACGCGACCCACCGCGACATCGAGCGCGATGCCGCGAAGCGCAAGGCGCAACAGCAGGCGGCCGCGATTGCCGAGCAGATCCGCGACGACGAGCAACACCGTCCGACGCCCGTGTCGGCCGAGCAGGCGTCAGGCACCGTCGTACCCGTCGGCAAGTGGCCGTACGCGATGGTGCTGGGCGCGTCAGGCAAACGCATGTACGTGACCGACAACGACCGGAACACGCTCGTCGTCGTCGACGTCGAGCGGCAGGCGGTCGTGCGCACGATCGCAGGCGAGCCGTTCGCGACGGGACTCGACGGCTGTCCGGGCAACATGTGCCGCGGCCGCGGCGCGAGCGGCGTGTACGTGAGCCCCGACGAGCGCTACGCGTATGTTGCGTCGATGCGCGAGAGCGGCCTCGCGCGCATCGACCTGAACAGCGGTGCGATCGTCGATGGCGTGACGCTCGGACGGTTTCCGCGCGCGATCGTCGCGTCTGCATCCAACGACAGGCTGTACGTGCTGAACAGCGTCGACGACACGATTTCCGTCGTCAGTCTCGCGCACTGGCCGCAGGTCATCGCGACGCTGCCGCTCGGCGATCACGATGCATCGGGCGTCGAGTTCGGCCGTGCGCTGTCGATGTGGCTGTCGCCCGACGGCCGGCGGCTGTATGCGTACGCGATGCAGAAGGGCGCGATCGTCGCGTTCGATACGGCGACGAACGCGCCGGTAGAGACCTATCCGGTCGATTCGGATTTCATCCAGGCTCAGCCTGGCGAGAAGGGCGCGGGCATCTGGGTCTACAACAAGTCGTCGGTTCAGTGGCGAGATGCATCGAGCCTTGCCGTACGCGACAGCTATCCGGTCTGCCAGGAGTCGATGCACAGCTTCGACGGCAGCGGCGACGGTTCGCTGATCGCCGTGACGGGCTATGACGACAAGCCGATGCGCGTGATCAAGACCGCCACGCGCCGCACCGTCGGCGAGTTTCCGGTCGCGGGCGGCGTGTCGCAGGTCCTCTTCGCGCCGGATCACAAGACGCTGTTCGCGCTCGGCGCAGCGGGCACGCTCTCGTTCCTGCGCATGGACCGCTCGCTCGATTACCTGCAGGACGGCGGCGACGGCGAGTTCCTGTGCGCGGCATCCGCGGCCGGCACCGACGACGACGGTAGCGAATGACCGCGAGCGCGGGTGCGTGCCGCGCGAGCGCGCGTCATCACGAAACCCGCAGAGCAAAGCACCATTTGTTGGTTCGGAATCGCCGCACGCGCTGATACGTTAGCGGCTTCGCGACGACACACCACGTCGCGATGTTCCTCGAACCGGGCCGCCGCGCGATCCGCGGCGGCCTTCATAACAAATCAGGTCGTGCTCATGAAAATCCACACTCTCGCCACGTGGCTCGTCGGGGCCGCACTCGTCACGGCAGGCACGGTCGCGCACGCGGACCGGCTCGACGACATCAGGAAGGCCGGCGTGCTGCGCGTCGCGACCTTCGACAGCAATCCGCCGTTCGGCTATGTCGACGGCAAGAGCAATCACATCGTCGGTCTCGACGTCGACTACGCGAAGGCGCTGGCCGACAAGCTCGGCGTGAAGCTGCAACTGCAGCCGACCAACCCCGCGAACCGCATTCCGTTCCTGACCTCCGGCAAGGTCGACCTGGTGCTCGCCAACTTCACGATTACCGACGAGCGCGCGAAGCAGGTCGACTTCAGCATCCCGTACTTCTCGTCGGGCCAGCAGTTTCTCGCGAAGAAGGGCGTGCTGAAATCGGCCGACCAGTTGAACAGCCTGCGCGTCGGCGCGGACAAGGGCACGACGAACGAGATCACGCTGCGCGAGAAGTATCCGAAGGCGACGATCGTCGCGTACGACGACACGCCGTTCGCGTTCGCCGCGCTGCGTGCCGGCAACGTGCAGGCGATCACGCAGGATGGACCGAAACTGATCGGCCTGCTGGCGAACGTGCCCGACAAGCAGAACTACGAGATTCCGGCGTTCACGATCTCGAACGACTACATGGGCGTCGGCGTGCCGAAGGGCGAGACGCGCCTGCTCGGCTTCGTGAACGACACGCTGAAGGGGCTCGAGGCGAACGGCCGCGCGGGACAGATCTACGACGCGTGGTTCGGGCCGGCGACGAAGACGCCGCTCACGCGCATCTTCCGGATCGGCGACCGGACCTGAATTGTGCGCCCGGTGCGCCGGGTGCGCCACCTGCGCCGCGATCCGCCGCCGGCTGGGCCGGTATGCGAGGGTCGCGGCGCTTTCCGCTTGCTTCCGTCTCCTTTCGCCTTTTTCGATCGCGCGCGTCGCGAGCGCACACAACAGCATGCTCGGCTTGGCTCCCAAATATCTGTCCTGGCTCTGGCAGGGCTTCCTGCTCACGCTCGGCCTCGCGGCCGCGTCGGCGCTCGCCGCGACCGTCGGCGGGCTGCTGCTCGCCGTCATGCGGCATGCACGCGGCATGGCAGTGCGCACGGTAGCGGCCGGCTACGTCGTCGCGTTCCGCAATACGCCGCTGCTCGTGCAATTGCTGTTCTGGTACTTCGGCGTCGCGTCGTTGCTGCCCGATACGTGGATCACGTGGCTGAACGCGCGCCATGAACTGAGCGCGGGCCCGCTCACGCTCGCGTGGCCGTCGTTCGAGTTCGTCGCTGGCTGGGTCGGCTTGAGCGCCTATACGGCCGCGTTCGTCGCCGAGGAATGCGAAGCCGGGCTGCGCGGCGTGCGCCGTGCGCAACACGACGCGGCCGCGGCGCTCGGCCTCACGCCGATGCAGTCGCTGCGTTACGTGGTGCTGCCGCAGGCCGTGCGCATCGCGCTGCCGCCGCTGTTCGGCCAATACATGAATCTCGTGAAGAACTCGTCGCTCGCGATGGCGATCGGTGTTGCCGAGCTGTCGTATGCGTCGCGGCAGGTCGAGACGGAGACGTTCAAGACCTTTGCCGCGTTCGGTGTCGCGACCGTGCTGTACGTCGCCGCGGTGGCCGCGATCGAGGCCGGCGCCTACGCGGCCACGCAATGGCGCGACCGGCTCGGGGCGGGGCGTTGACGATGGATGTCTCGCTGCTGCTCGACAATCTGCCGTACCTGCTCGTCGGCGCGTTTCCGGACGGCCCGCTCGGCGGCGCCGCGCTGTCGCTCGTGCTGGCGATCGCGTCGGCCGTCGCGTCGGCGGTGCTGGGGGTGGCGCTCGGCGTCGCGATGGCGCTCGCGCGCGGCCCGCTGCGCGTGCTGCTGCTCGCGTTCATCGGCTTCTTTCGCGCGATTCCGGTGCTGATGCTGATCTTCTGGACGTACTTCCTGCTGCCGATGCTGCTGCACGTGGACGTGCCGGGGCTCGCGACGGTCGTGTGTGCGCTGGCGCTGATCGGTGGCGCGTATCTCGCGCATGCGGTGCATGCGGGCATCGTCGCGGCCGGCGACGGGCAGTGGCAGGCCGGGCTGTCGCTCGGGCTCACGCGCTGGCAGACGGTGCGCTACGTGCTGCTGCCGCAGGCGATCCGGATCATGACGCCGTCGTTCGTCAACCAGTGGGTCGCGCTCGTGAAGGACACGTCGCTCGCCTATATCGTGGGTGTGCCGGAACTGTCGTTCGTCGCGACGCAGGTGAACAACCGGCTGATGGTGTATCCGGCGCCGATCTTCCTGTTCGTCGCGGCGCTTTACCTGGTGCTGTGCACGTCGCTCGACGGCGCGGCACGCTGGCTGTTGTCGCGTCGCCCGCGTGCGGCGCGCATCGCGCAGGCCGCGGCCGAACGCACGGAACCCGTGCGGTGACTGCGGGCTGCGTCGCTGCTGCGCGAGCGGCGACGGGCGTGGCGGGGCTTCAGTGTCAGGACGTGCTGTAGTGCGTGTTGAAGACCGCGCGCAGCGTTGACGAGTCGGTCGCGAAGTCGCCCCACAGCGGGCCGTCGTTTTGCGCGAACGCGAACGGTGACGTATTGATCGACGCGAGGCGGAAGCGCCATTGCGCCGCTTCCTGGCGGAACGCGGTGAGCTGCATGTCGGACAGCCCCGTCTGCGCATTCGCGAGCGTGACGAGCGGATCGACCGGATCGTTCGCGACGCGCACTTCGAAGTGCAGGTGCGGGCCGGTGGCCGCACCGGTCATGCCGACCGAGCCGATGCGCTGGCCTTGTTTCACGGTTTCGCCCGTCTTCAGCCCGCGCGCATACGCGGACAGATGGGCGTAGTAGGTCGAATAGCCGTCCGCGTGATCGACGATCACGTAGTGGCCGTAGCCGCCCGGATCGGTGCCGACGAACGACACGACGCCATCGGCCGCCGCGTTGACGGGCGTGCCGGACGGCGCGGCGAGATCGACGCCCGTATGGAACGCCATCGCCTGCGACAGCGGGTGGACGCGTTCGCCGAAGAACGAGCTGATGCGCGTCCACTTGACGGGCATCGTGAACGCGGCCGCCTCGAGCGGTGCGCCGTCGAGCGTGTAGTACGCGCCGTGGTCGGCGCCCGGTGCGCGGAACCAGATCGCACCGAACGTGCGGCCCGCGACGCGCAGCTCGAGCGCGGTGAGGTGCGGCGTGCCGTTGTTCGTGTCGTACGCGACGCGGTAGTAGTCGCCGCGCTGCGCGCTGGCGCGCATCGCGACCTTGCCGGTGACGAGATCGCCGAGCTGGATGCGCACCTCGGGCGGCACGTCGAGACGGTTCAGCGTATCGGACAGCGTGAGCTCGATGTCGCCGGCGCGCGTCCCGTGCTGGTTTTCGGGCGCCGCGAACTGGAACAGGCTCGCATAGCCGAGCATGTCGTTGCGGTGCGCGCTGAGCGGCGCGAACAGGCCCGGCTGCGCGCTGCGGTCGCCCTGTTCGTTGAGTTCGTTGCGCTCGCCGAGCGTGCGCGCGAGCTCGCTCGTCACGAAATGCTGCGCGGTGGGAAACGGGGTATCGGACAGCACGCGCTGCGGCAGCGCGGCCGTGCCCGAATCGACGGCGCCCGGCAGTTGCGAGACGGCAGGCAGCGCGGCGGCGAGACCGAAGGCGGCGAGGGCGCCGAGCACGGCGGCCGGCACGAGCGCGCGCACGAGGCGCTGCGCGCGCCCGGGCGCGAAAGCATCAGGAGTTGCGGCAGGCTTGACCAAAGGTGTCCACATCCAGGAAACGGTTCAAAGAGGCGTGGGCAGCAGCCATCGGCGGCACATCCGTCGGGTGACGACGGGGCGGGCGACGGGCGTGCAACAAAACAGGCCCCGCCAGGGGCCTGTGTCGTTTCCGTTCGACCCAACTTGCGGGGTGCCCGCTTCGAACGGCGGCGTGAACTTTCCGGGTCGAACCCGGATTATCACGAAGACGCTAAAGAAAGATGACAGCGTCAGTCTACCGATGTTCCGCGAAACGTTAAAAATTTTAAAGGGGGTCAGCGCATTCGTTTCGCACTGCGGTAAATCGGGTTAAATCAGCATTTATTGCGTGACTTTTCTTCAGGTAGGCAATTTTTGCGCGCGCACGCGCAGTGCGGCGGAGGTCCTGACCGCGTCGAACCCGGCGTCGAGCATCGCTTCCGCGTCGTTCCACAGGTTGCCCCGCAGGCGGTTGGTCCAGATCATCGACGCGAACACGCCTTCGAGCAGCGACACGAGATGGACGGCCGCGAGGTGCACGTCGAGATCGGCGGCGATTTCGCCGGCGGCGATCGCGCGGCGCAGCAGCGCCTTCGTGATGCGCAGCATCTGCAGCTCGAGCAGCATGCGGCGCCGCTGCAGCGCGCCGTTTTCCTCGCTCTGCTCGCACTTCGTATAGAGGATCACCAGCACGCGCTGCATCGAGCCCGGCTCGCCGCATTGCTGCAGGTAATGCGATGCCGCGCGGCGCAGCGTCGCGAACGCGGGCAGGCTGTCGACCGCGTCGAAGCCTTCCGAGGTCCGCGCGAACGCGCGGTCGCACATCGCGAGACACACTTCCATCTTGTTGCGGTAGTGGCCGTAGACGGCGCCCCGCGACATGCCGGCGGCCTCGGCGAGGTCCGCCATCGCGGTTTGCGCGACGCCTTTTTCGAGCAGGACGAGCTCGGCGGCGTCGAGGATCCGGTGCTTGATGGCGAGCGATTCTTCCCGGGTCTTGCGGGCCATGGCGTGAATTTCCTTACAATTCGCTGTCGTTTTATTGAGACAGTGTGGCGGTTGTCTGGCAATCGCATCTATTTAATCAGTCGTGACTGATTATAATCGACCACCCTGAGCCGCCGCATTGTATCGACGGCGAACGATCCGAGGTCACACATGAATAACAAACGCTCCCTCGCGCGCCGCCTCCGGCTGGCGCCCGTCGTGCTCGCGGCCATGCTGGCCGTGGCCGGATGCGGAAAGGGCGACAAGGACAAGGCGCCGGAGGCCATTCAGAACGCGACGGTCGTGACGGTGCGTCCGACGGCCGTGCCGATGACCGTCGAATTGCCGGGCCGGCTCGACGCGTATCGGCAAGCGCAAGTGCGCGCGCGGGTCGCGGGCATCGTCACCGCGCGGACTTACGAGGAAGGCCAGGAAGTGAAGCAGGGCGCGGTGCTGTTCCGCATCGATCCCGCGCCGCTGAAGGCCGCGCGCGATGCCGCGCAGGGTGCGCTCGCGAAGGCGCAGGCCGCCGCGCTTGCGGCGAGCGACAAGCGCCGCCGTTACGACGACCTGGTGCGCGACCACGCGGTCAGCGAGCGCGATCACACCGAGGCCGTCGCCGACGACACGCGCGCGAAGGCCGACGTCGCTTCCGCGAAGGCCGAGCTCGCACGCGCGCAGCTGCAGCTCGACTATGCGACCGTCACCGCGCCGATTTCGGGCCGCGCACGACGTGCGCTCGTCACCGAAGGCGCGCTCGTCGGCCAGGACCAGGCGACGCCGCTCACGACCGTCGAGCAGCTCGATCCGATCTACGTGAATTTCTCGCAGCCGGCGGCCGACGTCGACGCGTTGCGTCGCGCGGTGAAGAGCGGGCACGCGACGGGGATCGCGCAGCACGACGTCACGGTGACGCTGCGGCGCGCCGACGGCACCGCATATCCGCTGAAGGGCAAGCTGCTGTTCAGCGATCTCGCGGTCGATCCGACCACCGATACCGTCGCGATGCGCGCGCTGTTCCCGAACCCCGAGCGCGAGCTGCTGCCGGGCGCGTATGTGCGGATCGCGCTCGACGCGGCCGTCGACCAGCGGGCGATCCTCGTGCCGCGCGATGCGCTGCTGCGCACGGCCGAGCGCACGTCGGTGCGCGTGGTCGGCACGAACGGCAAGGTGAAGGACGTCGAGGTCGTCGCCGACCAGATGAGCGGACGCGACTGGCGCGTCACGCGCGGGCTGTCGGGCGGCGAGCGCGTGATCGTCGACAACGCCGCGCAGTTCGCGCCCGATACCGCCGTCAAGCCCGTCGAGCAGGCATCGCCGACGAAAGCCGCGCAACCGGCGGCCGCCCGTCAAACCTGACCGGTTCAATAGACCAACATGGCACGTTTCTTCATCGATCGCCCCGTCTTCGCGTGGGTGATCGCACTCTTCATCATGCTCGGCGGCGCGTTCGCGATCCGCGCGCTGCCCGTGGCGCAATATCCGGACATCGCGCCGCCCGTCGTCAGCATCTATGCGACGTATCCGGGCGCGTCCGCGCAGGTCGTCGAGGAATCGGTGACCGCGCTGATCGAGCGCGAAATGAACGGCGCGCCGGGGCTGCTGTATACGTCCGCGACGAGCAGCGCCGGGGCCGCGTCGCTGTACCTGACGTTCAAGCAGGGCGTCAACGCCGATCTCGCGGCCGTCGAAGTGCAGAACCGGCTGAAGACGGTCGAGGCGCGGCTGCCCGAACCGGTGCGGCGCGACGGCATCCAGGTCGAGAAGGCCGCGGACAACATCCAGCTCGTCGTGTCGCTGACGTCGGACGACGGCCGGATGACCGACGTGCAGCTCGGCGAATACGCGTCGGCGAACGTCCTGCAGGCGCTGCGCCGCGTCGATGGCGTCGGCAAGGTGCAGTTCTGGGGCGCCGAATACGCGATGCGGATCTGGCCCGACCCGGTGAAGCTGGCCGGTCACGGCCTCACCGCGTCGGACATCGCGTCGGCCGTGCGCGCGCACAACGCGCGCGTGACGGTCGGCGACATCGGCCGCAGCGCGGTGCCGGACAGCGCGCCGATCGCGGCGACCGTGTTCGCCGATGCGCCGCTGAAGACGCCGGCCGATTTCGGCGCGATCGCGCTGCGCGCGCAGCCGGACGGCTCCGCGCTCCACCTGCGCGACGTCGCGCGCATCGAGTTCGGCGGCAACGACTACAACTATCCGTCGTACGTGAACGGCAAGGTCGCGACCGGCATGGGCATCAAGCTCGCGCCGGGCTCGAACGCGGTGTCCACCGAGAAGCGCGTGCGCGCGACGATGGACGAGCTGTCCGCGTATTTCCCGCCGGGCGTGAAGTACCAGATCCCGTACGAGACGTCGTCGTTCGTGCGCGTGTCGATGAACAAGGTCGTCACGACGCTGATCGAGGCCGGCGTGCTGGTGTTCCTCGTGATGTTCCTGTTCATGCAGAACCTGCGCGCGACGCTGATTCCGACGCTCGTCGTGCCGGTCGCGCTCGCGGGCACGTTCGGCGTGATGTACGCGGCCGGCTTCTCGATCAACGTGCTTACGATGTTCGGGATGGTGCTCGCGATCGGCATCCTCGTCGACGATGCGATCGTCGTCGTCGAGAACGTCGAGCGGCTGATGGTCGAGGAGGGCCTCGCGCCCTACGACGCGACCGTCAAGGCGATGCAGCAGATCAGCGGCGCGATCATCGGGATCACCGTGGTGCTGACGTCGGTGTTCGTGCCGATGGCGTTCTTCGGCGGCGCGGTGGGCAACATCTACCGGCAGTTCGCGCTGTCGCTCGCGGTGTCGATCGGCTTCTCGGCGTTTCTCGCGCTGTCGCTCACGCCCGCGCTGTGCGCGACGCTGCTCAAGCCGGTGTCCGGCGACCATCACGAGAAGCGCGGCTTCTTCGGCTGGTTCAACGGCTTCGTCGCGCGGTCGACGCAGCGTTATGCGACGCGCGTCGGCGCGATGCTGAAGAAGCCGCTGCGCTGGCTGGTCGTGTACGGCGCGCTGACCGCGGCCGCGGCATTGATGCTCACGCAACTGCCGAGCGCGTTCCTGCCCGACGAGGACCAGGGCAACTTCATGGTGATGGTGATCCGGCCGCAGGGCACGCCGCTTGCGGAAACGATGCAGAGCGTGCGCGACGTCGAATCGTATATTCGCCGCGACGAGCCGGCCGCGTACACGTTCGCGCTCGGCGGCTTCAACCTGTACGGCGAAGGGCCGAACGGCGGGATGATCTTCGTCACGCTGAAGAACTGGAAGGAACGCAAGGTCGAGCGTGACCACGTGCAGGCGATCGTCGCGCGTATCAACGAGCGCTTCGCGGGCACGGCGAACACCACGGTGTTCGCGATGAACTCGCCGGCGCTGCCCGATCTCGGCTCGACGAGCGGCTTCGACTTCCGGCTGCAGAACCGCAGCGGGCTCGACTACGCCGCGTTCAGCGCCGCGCGCGAGCAACTGCTCGCGGCGGGCGGCAAGGATCCGGCGCTCACCGACGTGATGTTCGCCGGCACGCAGGACGCGCCGCAGCTGAAGCTCGACATCGATCGCGCGAAGGCGTCGGCGCTCGGTGTGTCGATGGACGAGATCAACACGACGCTCGCGGTGATGTTCGGCTCCGACTATATCGGCGACTTCATGCACGGCACGCAGGTGCGCCGCGTGATCGTGCAGGCCGACGGGCTGCACCGGCTCGATCCGGCCGACGTGAAGAAGCTGCGCGTGCGCAACGCGGGCGGCGAGATGGTGCCGCTCGCGGCGTTCGCGACGCTGCACTGGACGCTCGGGCCGCCGCAGCTCACGCGCTACAACGGCTATCCGTCGTTCACGATCAACGGCTCGGCCGCGCCCGGACACAGCAGCGGCGAAGCGATGGCCGCGATCGAGCGGCTCGCCGCGCAGCTGCCGGCCGGCATCGGCCACGCGTGGTCGGGGCAGTCGTTCGAGGAGCGGCTGTCGGGCGCGCAGGCGCCGATGCTGTTCGCGCTGTCGGTGCTCGTCGTGTTCCTCGCGCTCGCGGCGCTGTACGAGAGCTGGTCGATCCCGTTCGCGGTGATGCTGGTCGTCCCGCTCGGCGTGATCGGCGCGGTGCTCGGCGTCACGCTGCGCGCGATGCCGAATGACATCTATTTCAAGGTGGGGCTGATCGCGACGATCGGGTTGTCCGCGAAGAACGCGATCCTGATCGTCGAGGTCGCGAAGGATTTGGTCGCGCAGCGCATGTCGCTCGTCGACGCCGCGCTCGAGGCCGCACGCCTGCGGCTGCGGCCGATCGTGATGACGTCGCTCGCGTTCGGCGTCGGCGTGCTGCCGCTCGCGTTCGCGTCGGGCGCCGCATCCGGCGCGCAGATGGCGATCGGCACCGGCGTGCTCGGCGGCATGATCACGGCGACGGTGCTCGCGGTGTTCCTCGTCCCGCTGTTTTTCGTGATCGTCGGCCGCCTGTTCGACGTCGGCCCGCGCCGGCGCGGCGGATCGCAGCCGGCGACGATGGAGGGTTCGCAGTGATGTTTGCATTGAAAGCATGCGCCGCACCGAGAATTCAGCTCGCGCTGGCCGCGGCGCTCGCGCTCGCAGGCTGCTCGCTCGCGCCGCGTTACGAGCGGCCGGCGGCGCCGGTGCCGGCCAGCTATGCGACGGTCGATGGCGGCACGCAGCAGGGCATCGGCCCGGCTGCGGCGGCCGACGCCGCGCTGCTCGACGACTGGCGCGCGTATTTCACCGATCCGGCGCTGCAGGCGTGGATCGACGCTGCGCTCGCGAACAATCGCGACCTGCGGATCGCGGCCGGCCGGCTCGACGAAGCACGTGCGATGTACGGCGTGCAGCGCGCGGACCTGATGCCGTCGGTCGACGCGGACCTCGGCTACGAACGCACGCGCCAGTACGACCCGGTCGTGCGCGAAAGCGCGGTGAGCGGGCTGTATCGCGCGGGCGTCGGCGTCAGCGCGTACGAGCTCGACCTGTTTGGCCGCGTGCGCAACCTGTCCGATGCGGCGCTCGCCGAGTATTTCGCGACGGGCGACGCGCAGCGCACGGTGCGCATCGGCGTGATTGCCGAAGTCGCGGGGGCGTACGTGTCGGAGCGATCGTTGCGCGAGCAACTGGCTCTGGCCCAGCGCACGCTCGACGCGCGCGAGCGCATCGCCGCGCTCACGCAGCGCCGCTACGCGGCCGGCACGAGCGACGCGATCGAATTGCGTTCGGCGGAGATGCTGGTCGCGTCCGCGCGGGCATCGCAGGCCGCGCTGCAGCGCGAGCATGCGCAATCGGTGCGCGCGCTGCAATTGCTTGCCGGCGACTTCGCGCGCAACGTGCCCGCCGACGGCACCGCGCTCGACACGCTCGCGATCGCGCCGGTGGCGCCCGGCGCGCCGAGCGCGCTGCTCGAACGGCGGCCGGACATCCGGCAGGCCGAGTCGCGGCTCAAGGCCGCGAACGCGCAGATCGGCGCCGCACGCGCGGCATTCTTCCCGCGCGTCGCGCTGACCACCGACTACGGCTCGGTCAGCGATGCGTTCTCGACCCTGTTCGCGGCCGGCACGAGCGTGTGGACGTTCGCGCCGCGCATCACGCTGCCGATTTTCGCGGGCGGTCGCAATCGCGCGAATCTCGACGTCGCGAATGCGCGCAAGCACATCGCGGTCGCCGAGTACGAGAAGACCGTGCAGACCGCGTTCCGCGAAGTGGCCGACGCATTCGCCGCGCGCGACTGGATCGATCGCCAGCTCGCCGCGCAGCAGGACGTCTACGCGGCCGACGGCGCGCGTCTGAAACTCGCCGAGCGCCGCTATGCGGGCGGCGTCGCGACGTATCTCGAACTGCTCGACGCGCAGCGCAGCACGTACGAGTCCGGGCATGAGCTGATCCGGCTCAAGGCGCTGCGGCTCGCGAATGCGATTGCGCTGTATCGCGCGCTGGGCGGCGGCTGGGCGCCGGGCACGGCAGGCGAAGCCGCCGCGTGATGGCTTGACCGGGGTGGCGGCGGCGTATTGCGATGCGTCGCCGCTGCCCCGGTCGGTGTTGCTTCTGTCGGGTTTCCGGCCGCGATCGACGACACATGCATGCGCGCGTCGTCGCCCCCGTTTTTCCTCCACGCAGTCGGGTTGAAGGGCCGCCTTCCATTCGACTCGCATCCCGGTGACCGATCGTGTCGCCGCCGGCCTCCGATCGTGGCGGACTTCCTCCTGTTTCGACTCCATCCAGTACCGCGCATGTCGTCCTCGCGCACGGCTTTACACGCCGATTTAATCCCGGCTTGACGATTCGATTAATTCGCGCATTGAGAACAATAAGGGGCGACAAAGCGTCGCGGTAAAACGTTTGTGCGAATTTCGCAATCGTTTGCGCGAAAGTTTCGCTGCGTTGAATATCGCTTGTTAATTTCCTGTCAGTTGAAAATCGTCGAATGTTTTCGTTGCGATTAGACAACGGTGGCGGGATTGGACTGTATTTTGTCATTTCATATCTGGTATCTGGCAAGTCCATATCCAGCAAGGCGAAGATGGGATATTTCAATCCATAAAAGGAATTTTCTTTAATTTTCAGTCGGTTCCGGAAAATAAAAAAGGACTGCGGAAGAAAATATGGGGATTGAGAATCGGCGGGAAGTGGTGGGTTTAAAAATACGTAAAAAGAAGATTGTCATTGAGATTTGACAATGATTTACAAAATTCTTTCACCCGTATCTCGATAATGCCGCCTCGTGTCGGACGGGAGCCAACCAACATGCTGCCTTTTGTATCCGCCACGTCGTCTGTTCCCTTTGCAATTCTCACGGAAAACGTCATGAAAAAATCCCTCCTGAGCGCGGTCGCACTCGCAGCCCTGTCCACCTCGGCCTTCGCAGCGGGTACCGGCACGATCAACTTCACGGGCGAGATCGTCGCGGGCGCATGCGGCATCGATTCGAACTCCGTCAACCAGACCGTGCAGCTCGGCAAGGTGCCGACCAACAAGTTCAAGCAAGCCGGCGACAAGTCGGACGCGGTGTCGTTCGACATCAAGCTGACGGACTGCGACACCAGCATCGCGCAGAACGCGTACTTCACGTTCACGGGCACGTCGAGCGCGGGCCAGCCGAAGCTGCTCGCGACGATCGGTTCGGCAACCAATGTGGGCATCCGCCTGCAGGCCGCGTCGGGTGAATACCTCGACAACGGCGCCGAACAGAAGGCGCCGACCCTGCTGCAAAACGGCACGAACGTCGCACGCTTCGCGGCGATGTACGAAGCCACGGCCGCTGGCGTCACGCCGGGTACGGCCGACGGCGTCGCGAACTTCACGGTCCGCTACCAGTAAGCGTCCGTGCCGGAGAAGGGGTGTGCACACCCTTTCTCCGTCTTCCTTGCCTTCAAGTCTCTACTTCCTCGGATTTCCGGTAGCGCCGCGTGCGAATCAGACATTCCTTCCTTTGCGTCTCCGTGCTGGTCGTCGGCAGCCCGAGCCATGCGACGGAATTCAATTCGTCGTTCCTCGACATCGACGGCACCAGCAATGTCGACCTGTCGCAGTTCTCGCAGCCCGACTTCACGCTGCCGGGCGAGTACATGCTCGACGTGCAGGTCAACGACCTGTTCTACGGGCTCCACGCGATCCAGTTCATCGCACTCGACGCATCCGGCGCGGGCAAGCCGTGCCTGCCGCCGGAACTCGTCGCGCGGTTCGGGCTGAAACCGTCCCTCGCGAAGGACCTGCCGCGCTTGCAGGGCGGACGTTGCGTCGATCTCGGCGCGATCGAGGGCGCGACCGTGCGTTACCTGAAGAGCGACGGACGGCTGAAGATCACGATTCCGCAAGCCGCGCTCGAATTCACCGATTCGACCTACCTGCCGCCGTCGAGCTGGTCCGACGGGATTGCTGGCGCGATGCTCGACTATCGCGTGATCGCGAACACGAACCGCAACTTCGGTTCGGGCGGCGGACAGACGAATTCGATCCAGGCCTACGGAACGATCGGCGCGAACTGGGATGCATGGCGCTTTCGCGGCGACTACCAGGCGCAGTCGAACGTGGGCAACACGGCGTATGCGGACCGCACGTTCCGCTTCAGCCGGCTTTACGCGTTTCGCGCGCTGCCGTCGATCCAGTCGACGGTGACGTTCGGCGACGACTACCTGAGCTCGGACATTTTCGACACGTTCGCGCTGACGGGGGCGTCGATCCGCAGCGACGATCGCATGCTGCCGCCTTCGCTGCGCGGCTATGCGCCGCTGATCTCGGGCGTCGCGCGCACCAACGCGACCGTGACCGTGTCGCAGGCGGGCCGCGTGCTGTACGTGACGCGCGTGTCGCCGGGCGCGTTCGCGCTGCAGAACATCAACACGAGCGTGCAGGGCACGCTCGACGTCACGGTCGACGAGGAAGACGGCAGCGTGCAGCGCTTCCAGGTGACGACAGCCGCCGTGCCGTTCCTCGCCCGTACCGGACAGCTGCGCTACAAGGCCGCCGTCGGCAAGCCGCGGCAGTTCGGCGGCGCCGGCATCACGCCGTTCTTCGGGTTCGGCGAACTCGCGTATGGGTTGCCGTTCGACGTCACGCTGTACGGCGGCTTCATCGCCGCTTCGGGCTATACGTCGATCGCACTGGGCGTCGGCCGCGATTTCGGCACGTTCGGCGCTGTATCGGCCGATGTCACGCATGCGCGTGCGCACCTGTGGTGGAACGGCGCGACGCGCAACGGCAACTCGTATCGCATCAATTATTCGAAGCACTTCGACGGGCTCGACGCGGACGTGCGCTTCTTCGGCTATCGCTTCTCCGAACGCGAGTACACCAACTTCGCGCAGTTCTCGGGCGACCCGACCGCATACGGCCTCGCCAACAGCAAGCAACGCTACTCGGCGACGATGTCGAAGCGCTTCGGCGACACGTCGACCTATTTCTCGTACGACCAGACGACTTACTGGGCCCGCGCGTCGGAGCAGCGCGTCGGCCTCACGCTCACGCGCGCGTTCTCGATCGGCGTATTGCGCAACCTGAACGTCAGCGTGTCGGCGTTCCGCACGCAAAGCGCGGGCGCGAGCGGCAACCAGTTCTCGGTGACCGCGACGCTGCCGCTCGGCGGCCGCCACACCGTCACGTCGAACCTGACGACGGGCAGCGGCAGCACGAGCGCGAACGCGGGCTACATCTATGACGATCCGGCCGGCCGCACCTACCAGATCAACGCGGGCGCGACCGACGGCCGCGCGTCGGCGAACGCGAGCTTCCGCCAGCGCACGTCGACCTACCAGCTGAGCGCGCAGGCGTCGACGCTCGCCAACGCATATGCGGCCGCGTCGCTCGAAGTCGACGGCTCGCTCGTCGCGACGCAGTACGGCGTGTCCGCGCATGCGAACGGCAACGCGGGCGATACGCGGCTGCTGGTATCGACCGACGGCGTGCCCGACGTGCCGCTGTCCGGCACGCTCACGCATACCGACTCGCGCGGCTATGCGGTGCTCGACGGGATCTCGCCGTACAACGTGTACGACGCGACCGTCAACGTCGAGAAGCTGCCGCTCGAGGTGCAGGTGTCGAACCCGATCCAGCGCATGGTGCTGACCGACGGCGCGATCGGCTTCGTGAAGTTCTCCGCCGCGCGCGGCAGCAACCTGTACCTGACGCTGACCGATGCGGCCGGCAAGCCGCTGCCGTTCGGCGCATCCGTGCAGGACGCGGCGAACGGCAAGGAGCTCGGCATCGTCGGCGAAGCCGGCGCCGCGTTCCTGACCCAGGTGCAGCCGAAATCCGCGCTGGTGGTGCGGGCAGGCGAACGCACGCTGTGCGCGGTGAACGCACTGCCGAACCAGCTTCAACTCGAAGGCACGCCGATTCCGGTGACGTGCCAGCCGCCCGGCGAGCCGCATGCAGCGGCCGCACGGGTCGAACGATGATTTCACGGATCCCGCATGAACCCTGTTTTCTCTCTTTCCTTCCCGCGCCGCGCGTCGTGCATGCTGGCCGTGGCCAGCGCGCTGCTCGCCGGCGCCGCGCACGCGGCGATCGTGCCGGACCGCACGCGCGTGATCTTCAACGAAGGCGAACCGGCCGCGATCGTCACGATCACCAACAAGAGCACGACGTATCCGTATCTCGTGCAGTCGTGGCTCGAGGACACGCGCGGCAACAAGATCACGTCGCCGCTGATGGTCGTGCCGCCGCTGCAGCGCGTCGAGGCGAACGAGCGCAACGTGCTGCGCATCGCGAAGCTGCCCGGTGCCGCGCTGCCGGCCGATCGCGAATCGGTGTTCTATCTGAACATCCGCGAAGTGCCGCCGAAGACCGATACGCCGAACACGCTGCAGATCGCGCTGCATACGCAGATGAAGCTGTTCTACCGGCCGAAGGGCGTGCAGCCGGCGCGCGACGAGGACTGGACGCTGCCGATGACGCTGCGCGTCGACGCGGCCGCGCACCGGCTCGTGTTCGACAATCCGACGCCGTACCACGTGACGGTGGTCGACGTGACGGCGGGCGCGCAGAAGACGCCGGTGCCTATCGAGCCCGTGATGGTGGACCCGATGAGCACGGCCGACGTGCCGTTCAAGGCCGCGACGCCGTCGACGCTGTTCATCACGCATATCGACGATTACGGCGGCCAGGTGGCGGTCGAATATGCGTGCGAGGCCGGAGCTTGCAAGAGCGTGAAGAAATGAGCGGGGGCATGCGAAGCGGGGCGGTGGCGCGGATGCCCGGATGGCTCGGGTCGTGCGTGTTCGCGCTGTTCGTCATGCTTGCGCAGCCGGCATGGGCGTTGAAATGTGTCGCGGACAGCGGCGGCATGTCGCTGACAGAGTCGATCGGCAACGTGGCGTCGTATCCGACCGACGCACCCGACGGCTACGTGATCTGGGTGTCGCCGCCGCGCACGACCACCGGCTATTGCTACAAGGACATCGCCAAGAACCTGCAGTACTTCGACGAGCAGATTTACTTCTACGCCAACCCTGAGAAGCAGAATCCGGTCGCGTGGGGGCTGGAAGTCGGGATTCGCTTCGAGGGCCAGGACTACTACGGGCGCAGCAGCCAGCCGGGAGACGGCATCGACACGCACCGCACCGTGAAAGCCTGCGACATGAGCGATCGGCAGGTGGAGGCCGGGCTGTGCCCGAAGTGGCCCATCAGCATCGCGTACCAGGTCGTCGTGCGCAAGCGTGGAGCGTGGGTGGCACCGCCGTCGGACATCTACGCGGTATTCCAGTTCGACGGCAAGTACGGGCTGAACAGCAAAGGGAGTTTCCGTTACAAGCTGAGCGGGCTGCAAAAGCTCAAGCCCACACCCTGTACGGTCGACGTGCTGGTCACGCCCGAGCCGGGCATCGTGAATTTCGGGCAGGTGCAGGCCTCGGGCAACGGGTTCCTGCCGGCCGTGCCGCGCAAGCGGTTTTCGCTGTCTCTGACCAAAAAGTGCAGCATTCCGGTGCGCGTCGACGGTTACTTCGAAGCGACGAAGGGTACTGTGCAGAACGGCCTGCTGGTGCCTGAAAGCAAGAGCAACTTTGGCATCGGCCTGGAAGACAGCCAGGGCAAGCCGATCGAATTCAACAAGCAGTTAACGCTCGCGCAGTTTGCGGCCAATGTCGCGAATCAGACCGTGTTGCTCGATGCGGTGCTCAAGTCGTTCGGACCACCGAAGATCGGGCCGTTCGACGCGTCCGCCACGATCCGGATTTTCCTGTATTGAGCGTTGCGCGGTATGAGCGACGTGTGTCGTAAAAAGACGTCGCCTGCACCGGAATTTCATTGGCGAACCGACGGAGGAGAAGGAGATGCATCTGAGACGCAGTGTCGTCGTGGCCGTGCTGGCCATGTCGGCTATGAGTGAAGGTCACGCACAGACGGTATCGGCTGGCGGTTATTCGTTGACGGTGATTGGCGACCTGGGCGGGCCGCGCGACATGCAGTACAACGGCAATGCCGTCAGCGCGGACGGCAAGACGATCATCGGTTCCTACTGGAGCGAAGCGCAGCCCGGTGGCTCGATGGCCTTTTCTTGGTCGGCCGCGACGGGCTGGCAGCGGCTTGCCGCGCCGGCGAACGCGTATGACTCGCGGGCACAGACGGTGTCGGCCGATGGGCGGGTGATCGGCGGTTCGATCGGCGCGCGCCAGGCGGACAGCGGCAACCTCGATCGATGGGCGGTGCGATGGCCCGGCGACGGTCGCACACAGAAACTCGTTCCGGATACGGCGGGCTGGGGCGCATGGGTCGAAGTTGCGAACCTCGCCGGCACGAGGATGGCGGGCAGCTTCACGGCGACAGACGGCCGGAACGCACGGTTCATGTGGGACCAGCCGAGGGGTTTCCGCGAGTTGCCGCCGAGCGGCGACTATGCCGTGCAGCTCCTGTCGATGACCTCGTCCGGGAATGCGGCAACCGGGTTCGCCGGCAATGTCGACGGCGTGTATGGCTCGCGTGCGCTCCTGTGGACAGAAGGATTCGGCGAACGACTGTTGCCGACGATCAACACGGGCGTGGCCAGAATGGATCTGGCCCGTGGCGTGACCGAAGACGAACGGACGATCGCCGGCTCGCTCGGCACCCTGGTGGTCACGCCGGATGGGCAACGGGTCGACTCGGAGGCCGTGCTGTGGACGAACGGCGGCGACAGCATCCAGCGGCTCGGTTTTCTCGACGGCGACAAGAGCAGCTACGTGTCGTCGATCAGCACGGACGGGCGGGTCGTGGTCGGAGAATCGAGCAACGGGCAGATAGACGGCACGCGTGTCTTCGTCTGGACGCCACAAAGCGGCATGCGCAGCCTCGTTGCGTTGCTCGAAGCGGCCGGCCTGTCGGTCGGCACGCTGAATCTGTCCGGTGTGATCGGCATGAGCCCCGACGGGCAGACCATCACGGGGCAGGGCTATCGCGAAGACGATCCCGACGGGAGGCCGCAATTCTGGCAAGTGCACATCGATGCGGCGACGCTGCGCGCGTTGCGGCCGGCGAGCGCGGGTGCGGACGCATTGCGGGTACGGGCGTCGCAGCCGAAGGCGATGTCACGCATGCTGGCGGCCAAGCCGAACGCAGCGATGCGGCGAGACGTCTGCCGCATGCCCGTCACCCCGACGTGGCTGGCGCAATGCCCGTTGCGGTTGCCGGCCGCACGCTAGCCAGCGTGGTTGCATGCAGGTGAAGCGATGAAACCAGGCGCCGGTTCCCCGGCGCCTGGTTTCGTTTACCGCACCCAGCGGCACACCTTGTGATGGTGATGCTCGAAATGGCACACGCGGTGCGGATGCGCTTCGGCGATGGCCGGCACGAGCACGGCGGCGGCAACAGTAGCGGCGGTCAGGGTTTTCAGTAGCGTCTTCATGTCGAGGTCCTGTCGTTCAGTATCGGGGCACGGGAGGGCAAGGCATTACCACTGCGGGCGCTGGTCGTCACGGCGCTCGTCCCTGCGATCGTCACGGCGCTCGTCGCGACGGTCGTCCCGGCGATCGTCATAACCACGCGGATGCCGCGCTTCCCAGTCGTGGCGCTCCCAGTAGCGTTGTCCGTCCCAGTAGCGATCGCCATGCCAGCCGACCGTCACTTCAGTCGGGCCAGGGTAGGCGACGCAACCGGTCAGCATCACGCTCGACAGTGCGCCAACCATGACAGCGGATAACACGATGGATTTCATGTCGTTCTCCCTTGGAAACAGCAATTCGATCGTACGAGCCCCCAAAATTTCGCGTGGTAATAAGTTGCTACGGCAAATAACGGCCGTAGGCTTTTAGTCAGATTAATGAAAGCTTGCGCCATCGCCATCCAAGCGGTGTGTGTGTCGCGCGATCGCGCCGTGCGCGGCACGGTGGCGCGCACGGCATGGATCGGCGGCCGTTTCCGGCGTCCGACACCATCCTTTCATGCAGAAAGCTTCCTGAATGCGGCAGGCTTCGTGGCTCCCGGTCCGTCCGCCAAAACGCCGATTCCATCTATTGATCAGACAAATCCGGACAACCGAAAGGGGTATTCGGTAATCGGATTGAGAATGATTTGCGTTTACGTTAAATTTCCCTATCTCGGAATTTGACGGAGCAGATCGATGGCCATGGCGGAAGTGCTCGACCGACCGGCGGCGGCAACGGCGAACCCGTTCCTCGGCAGTTATCCGGACCTGCCGTCGCGCCCCGCGCCGCGTGCGCGTCGTGCCGCGGAGCCGCGTGCGCAGGGCGCGCTGCTCGACGTGCTGATCTCGCATCGCGCAATGCTCGTCAATGTCGCGCGCGGCTTCGTCGGCTGCGCGAGCCGCGCCGAGGACGTCGTCCACGACGTATTCGTGAAGCTCGTCGAATTCCCGAACCAGGACGCGGTGCGCCAGCCGGTCGCGTACGTGACGCGGATGGTGCGCAACGCATCGATCGACGCGTGCCGCCGGCAAAGCCTCGAGAACGTCTATCACACGGAAGAGGACGACGGCTTCGACGTGCCGTCGCCGGAACCGACGCCCGAGGCCGCGCTGATGACGCGCGACACGCTGCGCCGCGTGTGGGCCGCGCTCGACGATCTGCCGGCGCGCAGCCGCGCGGCGTTCGAGATGGTGCGGCTGCGCGAGGAGACGCTGCAGACCGCGGCGCGCGCGTTGAATGTCTCGCAGACGCTGGTGCATTTCATGGTGCGCGACGCCGAGCGGCACTGCGCGGAGTGTCTCGACGCATGCCATCGCGGTGTCGCGTGTCCGGTGTTTCTCGGCGGTCGCGCGCGGCGGCGGTAAAAAATCGCGCCGGCCAATCGTCTTCAAGACAGGAGCGGCCGATTCGACAGTTCGCCGCTTCGCTTCCTTCAACCGTCTCCCGCTTTTTTCCGATCATGACGCAAGCCACGACGCCTTCCGCCGACACCGACGACCTGGTCTACACGGTCGTCATCAACGACGAAGAACAGTATTCGATCTGGCCGACGTTCCGGCCCGTGCCGTCCGGCTGGCGCGAGGTCGGCGTGCGCGGCCCGAAGGCCGACTGCCTCGCGCACATCGAGACGGTCTGGACCGACATGCGCCCCGCGAGCCTGCGCCGCGCGATGGACGGCGAGCGCGCGACGCGCGCGTCGTGACCCGTTGCGCCGCGCTGGCGGCGCGCCACCTGAAGAGGACGTTGCATGACCCTGCTTTCGTTGCCGACGCTCGACGACCTGCGTATCGAGCCGGGGCTGCCCACCGTCGTGTCGCCGCGCGGCGCCGACGGCATGTCGATCGACGAGGTCGCGCCGCTGGCGCGTGCCATCGCGGCCGATACGCTCGAACGGGCGGGCGGTGTGCTGTTCACGGGCTTTCACGTGCCGTCGATCGATGCGTTCCAGCAGTTCGCGGCGTCGTTCGGCGATCCGCTGATCGGCTATGAATACGCGTCGACGCCGCGCAGCCAGGTCGAAGGCGCCGTCTACACGTCGACCGAATACCCGCCGCACCGCGCGATTCCGCTGCACAACGAGCAGTCGTACACGCGCGAGTGGCCGCTGCGGATCTGGTTCCATTGCGCGCTCGCGGCGCCGAAGGGCGGGGCGACGCCGATCGCGGACAGCCGCGCGGTCTATCGCGCGCTCGATCCGGCGCTCGTCGCGCGCTTCGAGCAGCGCGAGCTGCTGTACGTGCGCAATTTCGGCCAGGGGCTCGACCTGCCGTGGCAGCAGTCGTTCGGCACCGACGAGCCGGCCGAGGTCGAGCGGATGTGCGCGGCGCGCGGGATCGAATGCGCGTGGCGCACCGACGACGACGGCGAACTGCTGCTGCGCACGCGCGAACGCTGCCAGGCCGTCGCGCGCCATCCGCGCACCGGCGACCGCGTGTGGTTCAACCAGGCGAACCTGTTTCATCTGTCCGCGCTCGACGACGACATGCAGGAAGCGCTCGTCGATGCAGTCGGGCTCGAGAACGTGCCGCGCAACGTGTACTACGGCGACGGCGCGCCGCTCGAGGCCGACGCGCTCGCGGAGATCCGCGGGGTGCTCGAGCGCCAGCGCATCGTGTTCCCGTGGCGCACGGGCGACGTGCTGATGCTCGACAACATGCTGACCGCGCATGCGCGCGACCCGTTCGAAGGGCCGCGCAAGGTGGTCGTTGCAATGGCGCAGAGCTACACGGTCCCGCGCGCGACCGAACGGAGGACCGATGACGCGTAGTACCGCCGCGCTTGCCGCGCGCGGATTGACGGTGGGTTATCGCGACCATGTCGTGATCGACGGGCTGGACCTGTCGATCGCGGCCGGCCGCGTAACGGCGCTGTGCGGCCCAAATGGCTGCGGCAAAAGCACGCTGCTGCGTACGCTCGCGGGCCTGCAGCCCGCGCGTGCGGGCCACGTCGACGTGAACGGCAGGCCGCTCGCGTCGTTTCGCCGTCGCGCGCTCGCGCGCGAGCTCACGATGCTCGCGCAGTTCAACCAGATCCCGTCGGGGCTGACCGTGCGCGAGCTCGTCGCGTACGGACGCTACGCGTATGGTGGCTTCCTGCGCGGGCTGTCGCGTGCCGATCATGCGGCGATCGACGAGGCGCTCGACACGAGCGGCCTCGCCGGCGACGCCGAGCGTGACGTCGGCGCGCTGTCGGGCGGCGAGCGCCAGCGTGCGTGGATCGCGATGGCGCTCGCGCAGCAGGCGCCGATCGTGCTGCTCGACGAGCCGACGACCTATCTCGACATCCATCACCAGCTCGACATCCTCGACGCGCTGCGCGCGCTGAACCGCGCGCGCGGGCTGACGATCGTGTGGGTCCTGCACGACCTGAACCAGGCGGCCGCGTACAGCGACGAGATCGTGCTGATGCGGGCCGGCCGCCTCGTCGCGCAGGGTTCGCCCGACGCGATGCTGGAGCCGGCGCAGTTGCGCGCCGCGTTCGGCGTCGACATGCTGAAGCTCGCGCATCCCCAGACGGGCGCGCCGATGTGCGTGCCGGCCTATGGGCCGCCGGCGGCCGGCACGCCGCACGCGTTCGAGCACGCGGTCGACCGGGATATCGCCGTATGACGACGGTCGCGGTGCGCAAGCGGCTCGCGGCGAGCGGGCAGCGCACGGTATCCGGCCGCCGCGCCGGTGCGATCGCGCTCGGCCTCGTCGTGCTGATCGCCGTGCTGGCGGTGCTGCGCGTCGCGCCGGA
>NZ_VWWG01000079.1:0-233 GCF_011753085.1 Burkholderia sp. Tr-862 | reverse complement strand
AAAAAAAAAAAAAAAAAAAAAAAAAAATATTCTCATATCGAACATGTACTTATATCCCTCACTGTCCGCGACTATCCTTTCAACGAACTCTTTACCACCTGACTATTTCGAACCTGTTACACGTACCTCTCTACTGACTACTCACTTCGTCAAGCACCTATTCTCTCAATTCCCTTGTTTGTTCGCTGTCTACTCACATCGATCTCTTACCTTCTGAGCTAACACTTCAAACC
>NZ_VWWG01000078.1:0-31889 GCF_011753085.1 Burkholderia sp. Tr-862 | reverse complement strand
CAGCGGCGTGGCGGCCGATGCGCCGGCCGAACAGGCGGCCGCGATCAGCGCCGCGAGCCGCGCGACGAGTTCGGGCTCGATCGGCAGCCCGTGATGGAGCGCATAGCGCGCCATCGCCTCGCATTCGTCGCACAGCTGCGCGGCGAGATCGTCTGGTGCGCGTGGCGCCGCCGGCATCGCCTGCCGCGCGCGCCAGCGGCCGAAGCGCGAGGCGCCCATGTCACGGTGTACCGTCCGCGCCCGGCACGTCCACGTCGAACGCGTGGATTGCGACGCGTTCGCGATCCGAGCTCGACAGGTGACGCACGCACGGCGCTTCGGCGATGCGCTGCCAGCGCGTTCGCGTGCGGTCGACCGCGAACACGACGACTTCCCTCCGGCTGCGGCCGTCGTTGTGCGCGATGTATTGCAGCGAGTCGGGCACGTCGAACGCGCGATCGGTCGGATTCACGCCGTACGACAGCACGAAGTCGAGCACGAGTGCGCCGTCGTCGAGATGCGGCGGCTTGACGTCGTTGCCCGGATGCCGGCGCCATTTCAGGAAGTCGAGGCAGATGTCGATGCCGAACGGCGGTGCGTCGCCGAGCCGGTTGTCGAAGCTGTCCGACAGGCGCGGGCCCTGGTACGGCGACGATGGCGGCGGCTCGGCCGTCGCGCTTTGCGGCGACACGTCGCTCGTCTTCAGCACCGTCACGAGCGTGCCGTCGTCGAGCCGGAACGTGTGGGCGAGCGGCGTGTCGAGCGCATCGACCGATTTGCCGTAGTCGATCCACGATGTATGCCGCTTCGGCCAGATCGCGGCGCGGCGCGGCGCGTCGCCGTCACCGTCGCCGTCGTCGTGCGCGAGCGGCGGCAGGAAATTGGTCGTCGCGAACGTGAAATTGAGCGACACGTATGGCCCGACGAGCATGCCGTTATCGGGCACGTCGGCCGCCGCCTCGTGCTTCACGAGCATCGCGACGGTGCCGGGCAGGAACACGATCGGCCCGTACTGTTGCACCGGAAAGCGATCCGCGATGGCGCCGATCGCGCGCCGCACCGGATCGAGCTGCAGGTCGACGAGCGCGTGGAGTTCGTCGACGTCGCGCAGCGCGTCCCACGGCACGTTCCAGTAGAACTCGGGCGCGGTCACGAACGTGACGGGCGGCGCATCGTCGTCTTGCGCGTCGCGACGCACGGCTTCGAACGCGCTCGACAGCGCGCCGCTCAGGTGATTGAGTGCGACCTGCTGCACGCGCGCCGCATAAGCTTCGAGATCTTCGTCGGGCGCACGCTCGGGTTTGCTGTCGCACGCATAGCGCACGGAAACGACTCGGACAGGCTGTTTCATGATCGGTTTCCTCTTTCTTCATGGCGGCGGCGCGGCGGGGCCACGCCGCCGCGGCTTCAGGTGGACGTGATGTCGGTGATCCAGAACCACGGGTTCGCGTACGGCCCGTCGACGACCTTCGCGACGGTTTGCCCGGGGCCCGGATCGAGCGTGCCGGGCACCCAGGTTTCGTAGTGGATCGGCGAGAAATACAGGCGGCCGAACACGTAGTCGAACGCGATGCGCGCGCGATTGCCGCCGCGGAACAGCGTGTTCGTGCCGGCCGTGTATTCGACGTAGCCGGTCGTTTGCGTGTCGCCGCCGCGTCCGTTCGAATTCGCCTTGAACGTGCGCGCGTAGCGTTCGTACAGCTTCGCGCGCTCGGTGAGCCCGTCGAATGGGTCCGTCGGCGTGCCGTATCCGAACGTCGGCAGATAGCGCGGCGCGTTCTGGTGGATCTGCCGCATCGCCCCAAGCACGTCGCTGCCGATATGGCGCCCGGGCGGACCGCGATCGACGACGCGCGCGGACGTAGCGATTTCGGACATCAGCGCCCGCAGCTCGGGCGGTGCGTCGAGCCGAGCGAACGGAATCACGTACATCGGCAGCGTGCAGCCGGTCTGCTGCTTGCCCGCGCGCGGCGTATCGCCGGCATTCGCGATCAGGCTCAGCACGAACGTTTCCCACCGCAGCGACGCATTGAAGTCGAGGCTTGACATGGCGTGCTCCTTCGTCGGCATCAGGCCGGATCGCCGAGCGGGAAGCCCTTGGCCGCCCAATTGTTGAAGCAGGCTGTGCGGTCGTCGTTCGGCGCGTAGGTCGCGAGCGTGCCGTCGAGCAGGCCGGCGATCGCGTGCGCGGTGCGCGCGAAGCGCAGCGCCTCGGACAACGCGATCACGAGCCGCGTGAGATCGGGCTTGAACGGCGCGAACTTCGATGCGTCTGCCGGCCGGACCTTCGACAGCGTCCACACGGCCTGATGGAGATTGCTCGGATTGATCACTGGCAACGGATCGGTCGCGTAGCCGAGCCAGCCGTACGAGCCGTCGCCGCCGAGCGCCGTCGCGCCGGTCGGCGTGCCGCCCGGAAACGGCCGGATGTCGAACACGAAGGCCATGCCGCTCTGGCCGACGAAGCCGAGTGTGTACAGCGACGCGTCGACGGCGGGGCCGTTCTTCGCGGCTTGCCATGCGAGATTCAGCAGCAGCGACACGCGCGGCGCGCCGGCGTCGTCGTCGATCACGAGGTCGACGGCATGCCGCGTCGCGCGCGTGCCGTTCCGGCGGATCGTGTCGCGGAGCGCCGCGAGATCGTCCTGGTAGGCACTGCCGGTGGTGAGTCGAAGTTGCACGATGTCCACTCCTGTCGATAACCCGGCGTCGCTCGGCCGTCGAGACGGCGCGCGGATGGAAGCGGACGCGCAGCCGTGTGGCCACTGTGCGCGGCGCGCGGCGGGTGAACAATGCGGCGGAAGTCATGGCCATCGGTGTGACCGAACACCCGGGAAGCAGGTGCCGGATGCGGCCGACGCAGGCGGCGCAGGATGTGCGGCGGCGTCACGCGACGCGCATGCGTCGTGCGACTGCGCATGAAGGCTTGGCAACTTCGACGGCGTGCTTCATGCGTCGTCGAGCAGCACGCCTGCGCCGCGCCGAAAAACACAACGGCCAGGCTTGCCGGCAGCGGCAAGCCTGGCCGTTGGCATTGCTGCCGCCGAACGCGTGTTGCTCGAATGTGTCGAGTGCGATCAAGGTACCGATCGCCTGCCGGCGGTGAATCAGCCGCGGCGTGCTTACGCGACGTGCGCGACGCCGTACTGCGATGACAGATAGCGCCGGATGTCGGCCGGCGAATCGATGAAGCGTCGGCCGTCGTGTTCGCGAATCCCGACGGCGTCATCCTTCGGCGTCCGCCCGTCGCCGAGCACGAGCACCGGCGCCGACTGGTTGTCCTCGCCGATCAGCGCGACGATCGGCTGGCGTGGCCGCGGCGCGTCGACGTACTCGACCGCGACGTCCTCGCGCAGCTGCGGATAGAAGCTCAGCAGCCCTTCGACGGCGACCGAGTCGCCGCAGTAGAACGGACCTTCGGAGTCCTTGAAAAAGCCCGGGCGGAGAATGAACAGCGTGTCTTTCATGATGGCCTCGCTATCAGTGGTGGTCGAACGTTGAAGAAAAGGGTAGTGCGCGGTGACGCAGGTGGCGTTGTCGGAATTCAGGCTTCCGCGAGCGCGGCCGCGGCGGCGCGCATTCTCGCGAAGCCGGCGTCGAGGTCGGCGATCATGTCGTCCGGATGCTCGAGCCCCGCGTGAATGCGCAGCAGCGGGCCGGCCGCGTTCCATTGCGTCGCGGTGCGCTGGCGCGACGGATTCGACGGGATGATCAGGCTTTCGAAGCCGCCCCAGCTGTAGCCCATGCCGAAGCACGTCATGCCGTCGAGCAGCGCGCGCACCGCATCGTCGGGCTGCGGATGCAGCACCAGGCCGAACAACCCGCACGCACCCGTGAAATCGCGCTGCCACAGCGCGTGGCCGGCGTCGCCCGGCCGCGCCGGATACAGGATCTGCGCGACTTCCGGCTGCCGCGCGAGCCAGTCGGTCAGCACCTGTGCATTGCGCTGGTGGCGTTCGAGGCGCACCGACAGCGTGCGCAGGCCGCGCAGCGCGAGATACGCATCATCGCCGCTGACGGTCATCCCGAGCTGCCGGTAGCAGCGCGTCACCTGCTGCGCGAGCGCTTCGGTCGTCAGGATCACGCCCATCAGCACGTCGGAGTGTCCGGCGATGTACTTGGTCGCCGCGTGGATCGACACGTCGACGCCGTGCGAGAACGAGCGGAAATTCAGCGGCGTGCCCCACGTGTTGTCGAGCAGCACGACCGCGCCGTGCTGGTGCGCGACGCGGCAGATCGCGGGGATGTCCTGTACCTCGAACGTCAGCGAGCCCGGCGATTCGGTAAACACCGCGTGCGTGTTCGGCCGCATCAGCGCCTCGATGCCGGCGCCGATCGACGGATCGTAGTAGGTCGTCTCGATGCCGAGGCGGACGAGCGTCTCGTCGCAGAACGAGCGGGTCGGGTCGTACACGGAATCGGCCATCAGCAGGTGATCGCCGGGATTCAGCACCGCGAGCAGCGCGGTCGTGATCGCGCTGAGCCCGCTCGGCGTCAGCAGCGCGGCATGTGCGCCTTCGAGGCGTGCCAGCGCCTTTTCGAGTGCCCGCGTGGTCGGGCTGCCGTGGCGTCCGTACGCGAGCGGCGTGCCGCGCACGGCGTCGAGCGCGTCCGTGCCGTGAAAGAGCAGCGTCGACTGGCGGTACACGGGCGGGTTCACCGGCGAGCCGGGCTGGCCGTGCGAGCGGCCTTCGTGAGCGAGCAGGGTGTCGGTCGAATGCAGGGGATTCAAGATGTCATCCTTTGAAGGTCAGTCAAATCGGAGCGAGGCCGTCGCGCGGTCAGTGCAGGATCTTGTCGAGGAAGTTGCGTGCGCGTTCGGAGCGCGGCGCGGCGAAGAACGCATCGCTCGCCGCATCCTCGACCACCGCCCCCTGGTCCATGAAGATCACGCGATGCGCGACCTTTCTCGCGAAGCCCATCTCGTGCGTGACGCACACCATCGTCATGCCGTCGCGCGCGAGCTCGACCATCACGTCGAGCACTTCGTTGATCATCTCGGGGTCGAGCGCGGAAGTCGGTTCGTCGAACAGCATCGCGACCGGGTTCATCGACAGCGCGCGCGCAATCGCGACGCGTTGCTGCTGCCCGCCGGACAGTTGCCCCGGATACTTGTTCGCATGCGCCTTCAGGCCGACGCGATCGAGCAGCTTCATCGCGTTGTCGAGCGCTTCGTCCTTGCGGCGGCCGAGCACCTTGACCTGCGCGAGCGTCAGGTTGTCGGTGATCGACAGGTGCGGAAACAGCTCGAAATGCTGGAACACCATGCCGACCCGCGCGCGCAGTTGCGCGAGTTTCGCGGCGGGATCGCCGAGCCGCATGCCGTCGACGACGATGCTGCCTTTCTGGAACGGCTCGAGGCCGTTGATCGTCTTGATCAGCGTCGACTTGCCGGAGCCCGACGGCCCGCAGACGACGACCACTTCACCTTTCGATACCGCCGCGCTGCATGCCGAAAGGACCTGATGCTTGCCATACCACTTGGAAACGTTGTCGAGCGTGATCATGGGTTGTCCGTGGTTGAGGTTCGGATTGAATGACATGCGCGGGCTCAATGCGTGGACGGCAGCGACAGACGCGTTTCGACGCGGCCCTGCAGCCGCGTGAGCAGCGTGCTCAGCACCCAGTAGAGTGCGGCGGCCGCGAGGTACAGCGGCAGCGGCTGGAACGTCGCGGCGATGACCTCCTGCGTCGAGCGCAGCAGCTCGGTGACGGTGATCACCGACACGAGCGACGTGTCCTTGATCAGGCTGATCAGCGTGTTGCCGAGGCTCGGCACCGCGAGGCGCAGCGCTTGCGGGCAGACGATGTGGCGCAGCGTCTGCACGTGCGTGAGGCCGAGGCTGTGCGCGGCCGCCCATTGCCCGCGGCCGATGCCGAGGATCGCGCCGCGCATGCTTTCCGACAGGTACGCGCCGGCGTTGAGCGTCAGCGTGAAGATGCCGGCCGTCGTCGGATCGAGCGTGATGCCGAGATCGGGCAGCCCGTAGTAGACGACGAACATCTGCACGAGCAGCGGCGTGCCGCGCATCAGGCTGACGTAGCCTTGCGCGAGACCGGACGCGAGCCGGTTGCTGCCGATGCGCATGATCGCGACCACGAGCCCGACGACGAGGCCGAGCGCCATCGACGCCACCGCGAACTTCAGCGTGAGCAGCGCGCCCTTCACCATCACGGGCAGGGTATGAATGATCAGATCGAGTGCTTCCATCGCGTGTCTCCTGATTGTGTGTCGTGTGCCGCCGAGGGGTCGGCGCGCCCGCGCGTTCGGGCGCGTGATGGCTGCGTTATTGCGCGATCGGCCGCGTCGTGTCCGTGCCGAACCACTGCATCGAGATCTTCTTCAGCGTGCCGTCTTGCTGCAGCGACGCGACCGCGTCGTCGATCGCCTTCGCGAACTTCGGATTGCCCTTGCGGAACGGGATGCCCATCCGGTCCTCGCCGCCGGCGAGCACGGAGCCGGGGCGCAGCGGCAGGTGCGAGTTCTTGATCAGGTAGCTCAGCATCAGGCGGTCGTTGACTGCCGCGTCGATACGTCCCGCCGCGAGGTCGCGCAGGTTTTCCGGCGTGCCCGGATAGACCTGCAGATCGATCGCGGGCACCGTCTTCACGAGATCGACGTAGTTGCTGCCCATCGTCACGCCGACCTTCTTGCCCTTCAGCTCGTCGAGCGACTTGAACGCACGCGTGTCGTTCTGGCGTTGCAGCAGCTGCGCGGACGAATACACGTACGGCATGCTGAAGTCGAGCGCCTGCTGGCGCGACGGCGTGATCGCGACCTGGTTGACGATCACGTCGAACTTGCCGGCCTGCAGCCCGGCGAGAATCCCGCTCCATTCGGTCGTGACGAACTGCGGCTTCACGCCGAGCCGCGCGGCGACCGCCTTCGCGACGTCGACGTCGAATCCTTCGAGTTGTCCTTCGGCATTGCGGTAGTCGAACGGCGGGTAAGTGCCTTCGAGTGCGATCTTCAGCACGCCGGCCTGCTTGACGGTGTCGAGCAGGTCCGCCGCGTGCGACGCCGTGGCCGCCACGCAGAGGAGGGCGGCGGCGAGGCCTTGCTTGAGCGTCGGGGTGAAGGGCTTCATGGTTGTCTCCGGGTGTTGTCGAAACGTCGTTGTCGAAATTTTTGGGCGTACGTATCCGCGGCGACGGGCGGCGTCGCCGGGGCGGGAAGCAGGCCGCATTGGAATGCGGCGCGGGAAAGGTGCGGCGAAAGACGGCACGAGAGGACGCGAGCCGTTTGCCGCGATGCGTTACGGCATGCGTTCGCGCACGGTGGCGTAATGGTGCGCGGTGAAGAGTTCAAGCATCGTGTTCATGAGTGCCCGTGCGGCTTGCGAGTGGGGTAGACCGGCTGCATCGTCGATGCGTATCCGATGACGCAAATGCTGAACGACTGAGGGCAATCTTAGATTTGTCAAAAAGGAAAGTGCTTCCAAAAATGCACGGACTTTCCACGCGGCGTGGAATGTTTTTCTCCGTGCATGAAACACGGTGCAGGCGATCTGCTGCGGTTGCACGGGATGCGCAGCATCCGGTGCTACGGCGTGCTCGAGCCGGTTGCCCTGAGCACAACCGTCGAAAAGCAAAACGGCCAGGCATGCCGATAGCGGCAAGCCTGGCCGTTGGCGTTCGGTCGATCGAACGCGGCGCGAAGGCGCGTGTGCGTGTTACTCGAACGTTTCGAGCGCGAGCAGTTCGCCGATCGTCTGCCGGCGGCGGATCAGCCGCGGCGTGCCGCGATCGACCAGCACTTCCGGCGCGAGCGGCCGGCTGTTGTAGTTCGAGGACATCGATGCCCCGTATGCGCCCGCATCGTGCAGGAACAGCAGGTCGCCGATCTGCGGTTGCGCGAGCGTGCGGTGCGTGACCACGCCGCCTGCGTCCTGCGTGAACACGTCGCCGGATTCGCACAGCGGCCCCGCGATCGCGATGTCGACGAGCGGCCGGCCGGCCGGCAGCGCGCCGTCCGGCGCATGCACGGACACCGCGTGGTAGCTGCCGTACATCGACGGACGCATCAGATCGTTGAAGCCTGCATCGATCAGCACGAAGTCGTGCTTCGGCCGGTGGTTCACGGCCTGCACTTCGGTGACGAGCGTGCCGGCCTCGGCGACGAGGAAGCGGCCCGGCTCGATCTCGATGCGCACCGCATGGCCGAGATGCCGTTCGATCCGCTTGCGCGCGGCATCCCACTGGCTGAAGTAGTGGCCGACGTCCACGCGCGGCTCGCCGTCGCGATACGGAATCGACAGGCCGCCGCCGGCGGAAATCGCTTCGATGTCGTGGCCGAGCGACGTGACGAGATCGACCATCGCGTCGCACACCTGCGACAGATGGCCATAGTCGACGCCCGAGCCGATATGCATGTGGATGCCGACCAGCTTCAGCCCGTACTGGCGCACGATCTCGATCGCGCGCGGCACGTCGTCGATCCAGATCCCGTGCTTGCTCTGCGGGCCGCCGGTATTGGTCTTGTTGCTGTGGCCGTGGCCGAAGCCGGGATTCACGCGCAGCCACACGCGATGGCCGGGCGCATGCTCGCCGACGCGTGCCAGCATGTCGAGCGAGCCGGCGTTCACGGTCACGCCATGCTTCAGCACGGCGGCGAGCGTCGGGCGGTCGATCAGGTCGGCCGTGAACACGACGCCTTCCGGATCGCCTGCCGCAGGACCGCCTGCCGGACTGAACCCCGCCGCGAGGCTGCGCTCGATCTCGCCGAGCGACACGGCATCGACGCACACGCGTTCGTCGCGCATCAGCTTCAGGATATGCAGGTTCGAGTTCGCCTTCTGCGCGTAGCGGATCACGTCGAACTGACGCAGTTGGGCAATGCGGTCGCGGATGACGTCGGCGTCGTACACCCACAGCGGGGTGCCGTATTGCTGCGCGAGCGTCGCGAGCTGGCGGGAATCGAGGGACATGGCGGAGGAAACCGGATCGAATGAACGGACAGCCTGAATGATGCGCCTGTTCGTCTATACAGTAAAATGCCTGATTATCGATGTTCGATTCATTTCTGATATAGGCGGCCATGCTCACACACCGGCACATCGAGGTCTTCCGCGCGCTGATGGTCACCGGCAGCACGACGCGTGCGGCCGAGATGCTCTATACGTCGCAGCCCACGATCAGCCGCGAGCTCGCGCGGATGGAGCAGGTGATCGGCTTCGCGCTGTTCGAGCGCTCGCATGGCCGGTTGCGGCCGACGATGGCCGCGCTCACGCTGTTCGACGACGTGCGGCTCGCATATGTGGGGCTCGAACGTGTCGCGGCGACGGCCGCGCGGCTGCGCGAGTTTCGCGACGGGCAGCTGTCGGTGATCGCGCTGCCGGCGTTTTCGCACGCGATCCTGCCCGGCGCCTGCCGGCGCTTTCATGACGCGCATGCGGGCGTCAGCGTGTCGGTCGCGACGCAGGAGTCGCCGGTGCTCGAAGAGTGGCTGACCGCGCAGCGCTACGATCTCGGGCTGACCGAACACGACGTCGCGCCGGCCGGCACCGTGCTCACGCCGCTGCTCGAAGTCGACGAGGTGTGCGTGCTGCCTGACGGCCATCCGCTGCTCGCGCGGCGCGCGATCGATCTCGCGGATCTCGCCGATCGTCCGTTCGTGAGCCTGTCGCTGAACGACCCGTACCGGATCCTGATCGACGAGGCGTTCGCGCAGCTCGGTGTCGCGCCGCGTTCGGTGGTCGAGACGCCGTCGGCCGTGTCGGTGTGCGCGTTCGTGCGACAGGGGCTCGGCGCCGCGATCGTCAATCCGCTGACCGCGCTCGATTTCGTCGGGCGCGACCTGCACGTGCGGCCGCTCACGCGCTCGTTTCCGTATCGCGTCAGCGTGATCGTGCCCGAGCACCGGCCGAAGAGCCTGCTCGTCGACGCCTTCGCCGATGCGCTGCGCGGCGAAGCGAAGGCGATTCGCCAACGGCTCGCCGCGCTGCCCGGTTGACGCTGGCCGTATGATGGGCGTTTCGATGTGCGTTTTGCCGCGCACGGCGTCATCCTCCTCGTCACCTTCACGGCAACGGAACCCGTCATGACCGACGCTTCGTCTTCTCTCGAACAACCCACGCTTATCGGCGAGCGCGTCGTATTGCGGCCGCTCCATGCATCCGATCGGCAGGCACTGCTGGACGCCGCGGCGGACGGTGAACTGTGGAATCTGACGGTCACGGTCGTGCCGGGCGAAGACACGGTCGACGCCTATATCGACACCGCGCTGCAAGGCCGCGCGGCCGGCACGGTGATGCCGTTCGTGATCGTCGAGCGTGCGTCGGGCCGCGCGATCGGCAGCACGCGTTTCTGGAAGATCGACCGCAACAATCGCAAGCTCGAGATCGGCCATACGTGGCTGAGCGAATCGGCGCAGCGCACGCGCGCGAATACCGAAGCGAAATGGCTGTTGCTCGCGTACGCATTCGACACGCTGAAATGCGTGCGCGTGCAGTTCACGACCGACGAACTGAACGAGAAGTCACGCGCGGCGATTCTGCGGCTCGGCGCGAAGCAGGAAGGGATCGTGCGTCACGAACGGATCATGCCCGACGGCCGCAAGCGCAATTCGGTGCGCTTCAGCATCATCGACGACGAATGGCCTGAGGTGAGCGAGCGGTTGCGGGCGAAGCTCGCGACGTAACGCGAACCGGGTGCCGCAGGCGTCGCGCCGCCGGAGAGGGGGGCGGCGGCGCGACGAGAGGGAAGCGGGGGCCGCGCACGTGGCGCGGCGGGGTATCGCGTGACTGGCGTTATTGCGCCGATGCGAGGTGATGACGCTGCGCGAGCTTCTGCGCGTCTGCGTAGTGGGCCTGCAGGATCGGCAGCGACTGGCGTGCGATTTCCTTCAGCTTCGTGTCGCGGCCTGCCGCGATTTCGGCCTGGAATGCCGAGATCGTCTTCTGCTGGCCGGCGAGCGCGACCTGCTCGATGTACGCCTTGTCGAATTCCGCGCCGCGCAGGGTCTTGATGCTGTCCAGCACGGTCGTGTCGGGATCGTTGGCCGGCACGTCGACGCCGCGCGGGCTGGCCGCGCGCATCGCCTGGATGATCTTCGCATCGTCGGTCGACACGCGTTGCGCGAACGCCTTCACCTGGCTGTCCGACGTGCGCGAATCGGCGATGCGTGCGGCGTCGTGCTGCGTCGACACGGTTTTCGTGCCGTCCGTGATGAAGGTCTGGTCGGCTTCGTGGATGCGCGTTTGCGTGGCGGCGGTCGGTGCGGCCGGCGCCGGTTGAGCGGTTTGCGCGGTCGCCGTCACGGCGACGAGAAGCAGGCCAGCGGCAGACAATGCAAGGCGCGAGATTTGGGGAAAGCGGTTCATAGGACCTCCTCGATCGGGGCTCTGATTAATGGGCGGATCGCGTGATCCGCGGCTGTGCGAGAGACCGGGCGCGCCCGGGCCGGACTCGACGCCGCTCTGCCGCGGCGGCGTTCGAAGTGTTTCCCGGCCCGACTGATTCTAGGAGAGCGCTCCCGTAGCAGGTGCAACCGCGCTGTGGTTTGTGTAACGGTTGGTAAGACGAATCGCAGTGTGCGCGCGTGGACAGGTAGTGCGTACCTGTCGCGTGCATCGTGGTGGCAATTTTTGCGTGCGCGACGCGCATGCAATGAATGCGATGTGCGCACGTGTCATCGGCGTTTCATCGTCTTGCGGGCAGGGTATCGAGTGATTGCGTCACGACGCGTCGAATCGAAGCGCGCGATGCGCACGCCACCGTCAAACGCGATCGAGCAGTGCGTCGAGACGCGGCAGCAATGGTGTCGCGCAATGCGCCTGCAATGCGTCGGGGGCCGTGTAACCCCATGCGACGCCCTGGAATGCGATGCGCGCACGGCGCGCCGCTTCGGCATCGCGGATTTCATCGCCGACATACAGCACGTCGTCGGGCTGCATGCCTGCTTCGCGCACGAGCGCACGCAGCCGGCGCGCCTTGCCGAACAGCGGAATGCCGCATGCGAACGTGTCGACGCATCGGCTCGCGTGCGGGCCGAGCCGGTCGCGTACGATGTCCTCGGTGTTCGACGTGGCGATCGCGATGCGGATGCCGCGCGCGGCGAGTGCGTCGAAGGTCGTGTCGACGCCGGGGAACAGCTTCACGTGCGCGATGCGCGGCCGCATCAGCCGGCGCATGTCGATCGTCACGCTCGGCACTTTCCACATCGGCACCTCGAGCGCGCGGATGATCTCGCGCGCCGACATGCCGCGCAGCGCGGGGCGCAACTCGGGCGTCGCGTCGCGAAAGCCGTGCATGCGCGACGCCTCCGTCAGCGCCGCGAGAAAGCAGTCGAGCGAATCGGCGAGGGTGCCGTCGAAGTCGAACGCGATGAGTCGATAGGGCATGAAGTGATGCGGCAGGTTCATCGAGCCGCCGACGATATCACTGAATCGAGCCTCGTTGGCTGCAGGATGGGTTGCGCATGATGCGGGTGATCGGCAGCAGGAAGGTGGAGCGACTGACGCTACGCGTAGTGATAGCGGCAGGACACGATGCTGATCTGAAGATCGTCCGCTTCGTAGACGAGACGGTTCGTATCGTCGATGCGGCGTGACCAGAAACCGGACAGATTGGCCTTCAGCGGTTCGGGTTTGCCGATGCCTTCGAACGGCGTCCGTTGGGCTTCGCGAATGAGCTGGTTGATGCGCTTGAGCGTCTTGCGATCTTGCCCTTGCCAATAAACGTAGTCGTCCCACGCGTCGGAAGTGAAGAGCACGCGGCGTACGCTCATTCATCGTCCTCCGCCAGCTTGTGCTCTTTCGCCTTGCCCTTGCGCAATTGCGCAATCGAGCGTTCGAGGTGGGCGACGTTGGCCGGCGAGCGGAGCAGGTGAACCGTCTCCATCAGGCTGTCGTAGTATTCCTGCGACATGATGACGGCGTTCGGCGCGTCGCGACGTGTGATGAGCGTCACGTCCGCGTCGTCGACGACCTGGTCGATGACCGTCTTCAGATTGCCGCGGGCATCCGAAAAGTGAATCGTGCGCATGATTGCACTCCACTTGTACTTTAAACTGTACAAGTATAGCACGGGTGAGTTTATTGTACGGAGTGTTGTACATGTCGAGTTCAGCCTCGCTTGTCGCCCACCCCGCGCCGCGCTATCGTTGCTGCTCCGCCCAACCCGACCGGAGAGCCGACGTGCCCGCAGCCCCAACCGCCACGCTGAGATTTTCCACCGACAAGCGCGAACTCGACCTCGACGCGATCTTCGATTTCCTGCATCGCGACGCGTACTGGTCGCAGGGCATTCCGCGCGACGTCGTCGAGCGTGCGATCGACGGCTCGCTGTGTTTCGGTGCGTATGTCGGCGACCGGCTCGTCGGGTTTGCGCGGCTCGTGACCGATCACGCGACGTTTGCGTACCTCTGCGACGTATTCGTGCTGCCGGCCGACCGCGGCAACGGCTACGGCCGCGCGCTGATCGATCACGTGTTCGCGCAGCCGATGGTGCAAAGCCTGCGCCGCATCATGCTCGTGACGACCGACGCGCATGAGTTGTACCGGCCGGTCGGGTTCGGGCCGTCCGCGAATCCCGAGCGGCTGATGGAGATCCGCCGCCCCGACATCTACGCGAAACGCTGACGCGCGGCGAGCGCATACAATACGCGCTTTCGTTTTTTGCCGAAGGAAAGCAGATCATGACCGAACAGGAAGCCGAACAACTCGCCACGCATCGTCACTACAAGGGCGGGCTGTATCGCTACATCGGCGTCGCCCGTCATTCCGAAACCGAGGAATCGGTGGTCGTGTACGAGCATCTGTGGCCGCATGCGCGCGGCCTGTGGGTCCGCCCGGAAGCGATGTTCAATGAGAACCTGCCGGACGGCTCCCCGCGTTTTCGCAAGCTGCGCGACTGAGCGGTAGGCGGCAGGCAACGGGTGCGTCGCCGTACACACGCAAGCGCCACGCGCATCGCCGCCGCTCGACGCTCGGCGTGAAGCCGCCGGCCTCATGTGCCGGCCAGCGCCTTAGTCAATTCGGGCGGCGCGTGCGCGACCGTCACGTCCGGCGTGCCATGCCACGCCGCGAGCCGCTTCACGGCCTTCGCGACGTCGGCCGCGAGTCCCGTGCCGAACCGCACGCCCGGCTCGACATGTACCGCCTTCAACTCGAACGTGCCGAGCACGCGATGCGCTTTCGCGTCGATGCGCCCGATCAGCCGGCCGCGATGCAGCACCGGCAGGCAGAAATAGCCATAACGCCGCTTGTGCGCCGGCGTATAGCACTCGATCGTGTAGTCGAACCCGAACAGCGTCGACGCACGCCGGCGGTCCCACACCACCGGATCGAACGGCGACAGCAGCGTCGTGACCGTCGAGCGCAGCGTGTCGGCCGCGGCGGCCGGCAGCAGCGCTTCGAGCGAGCGATGCACGTAGGCGGGCTCCTTCCAGCCGGCGATCTCCACCGGAAGCAGCTCGCCCGCGCCAGCGAGGTGCTCGAGCTCCGCACGGTACGAACGGCGCGGCAGCCGGTAGTAATCGGCCACCCAGTCCGCGCGCACGACGCCGAGCGCGCGGCACGTGTAGTCGAGCAGCGCGGGCAGCACCGCGTCCCGCGGCGGCAGGTCGCGCGCATCGTCCCAGCCGGGCAGCACGCGCTCGCGCACGTCGTAGATACGCTGGAAATTGCGGCGTTCGGACACCATCAGGTCGCCGGTCGTGAACAGCACTTCCAGATGTTTCTTCTCCGGCTTGCGGTCCCACCATCCGTTGCCCTTCACACCGTCTTCGCGGATGAAATCCGCCGACCGCACCGGGCCTTCGTCGCGAATCCGCGCGAGCAGCCGTTCGATGTCGGCGCGGTTCTGTTCGTGCCATTCGGCCGCGTATTTCCAGCCCATCCCCGACGGATCGAGCATCTTGTAGCGCATCAGCCCGAATTGCTCGATCGGCAGGAAGCACGCTTCGTGCGACCAGTATTCGAACAGGCGCGCCTCGGCGAGATGTTCGTCGAGCCACTGCGGGGCAAAGTCGCCGAGACGGCTGAACAGCACGAGATACGGGCTGCGCGCGACGACGTGAATGGTATCGATCTGTAACTGCGCCATCCGGCGGATCGTGTCGAGCACGTCGGCCTTGGTGGCCTTGCGGCGGGGCGGGGTCAGCAGGCCCTGCGCGGCGAGATGCAGCGCGCGGGCGGCGGCAGGCGAGAGCGTAAGCATCGGAGCGGCGGCTGAGGGTGACGGTCGGGCACCACTTTAGCGCGAAAGCGGCGCACATGTGCGGCGCGCAGCGTCTGACAATGCTTGACAGATACGCGGCGCGACTTTCCTTATAGTGCGGACATGGCGCGACGCATTGTGCGCGCAACGATTCCGCTTCCGACGCACATATGTCCATGGCACGCAGGAAGTAGATCCGGGATTCTCAACCCCCAACGAGAGACCCGGAGCCCTGAGCGGACATCCATGCGGCTGTGCACCGGCCCCGTGTGGATGTCCGCTGATTTTTTTTGTGTTGCGGTTTTTTCAGCCGCCTGCCCGTTCCCCTCAGCCTTGCCCGTTCATTGCCGCTTGCCGCGCGCGACTTCGTCGCCGGCGCCGGGCGGCAGCCGCCGCGTGATCGGAATCGACGCGAACGAACACAGCCCGACCACGACGAACGCGGGCCAGAAATCCGACCACACCATCGTCTGATGGCCCTGCAGCCAGTGCGACACGTGCAGCACGAGGCCGGCGACCGTCACGCCGAGCCCGAGCGACATCTGCTGTACGACGCTGCCGAGGCTCGTCGCGCGGCCCGCGTCGGCCTGCGAGATATCCGCGTAGATCATCGAATTCAGGCTCGTGAACTGCAGCGCGGGGAAGATGCCGCCGACCAGCACGATCATCCAGATCGCCCAGGTGGCCATGCCCGGATGGAACACGCCGTATGCGGCGATCGCGAGCCCTGCGAACGCGGCGTTGTAGATCAGCACCGTGCGAAAGCCGAAGCGGCGCAGCGTGTGGGTGGCCGTCGAGCGGCTCACCGCGCCGCCGAGCGCGGATGCGCAGGTGATCAGCCCGGAGTGGAACGCGCTCATGCCGAGGCCTTCCTGCAGCGCGAGCGGCAGCAGGAATGGCACCGCGCCGAGGCCGATGCGGAACAGCGACCCGCCGACCACGCTTGCGTGGTAGGTCGGAATCTTCAGGAAACTGAGGTCGAGCACCGGCCGCTCCTTGCGGCGCGCATACGGCACGTAGAGCGCGAGCATCACCGCGCCGGCCGCGCACATCATGAGCGCGTTGCCGCGCGACGTGAGCGAGCCGTCGATCAGCGTGAGGCCCATCAGCAGAAGTGCGGCGCCGCTCGCCGACAGCAGGAAGCCGAACCAGTCGAGCGGGCCCGGGTCGGGCTCGTGCGTGTTCGCGATGTGCTTGCTCGCGAGGTAGATCCCGTAGATGCCGATCGGCACGTTGATGAAGAAGATCATCCGCCAGTGCAGGTAGGTCGTGATGAAGCCGCCGACGAGCGGCCCGACCGTGGGCCCGAACAGCGCGGGAATCGCGAGGTAGTTCATCGCGCGCACGAGATCGGAGCGCGGCACCGCGCGGAAGATGATGATCCGGCCGACCGGCACCATCATCGCGCCGCCGACGCCCTGCACGAAGCGCGCGAACGTGAGCACGCCGAGGGAGTTGGAGGCCGCGCACATCAGCGAGCCGACGACGAAGATGCCGATCGCGGTGCGGAATACGGAACGCGCGCTGAAGCGGTCGGCGAGCCATCCGCAGATCGGGATGAAGACGCCGAGGCCGACCACATAGGCCGTGATCGCAATGTTCAGTGTGACGGGATTGTGTCCGAAGTCCCTCGCCATCGCGGGCAGCGCGGTGACGATGATGTTCGCGTCGACGCTTTCCATGAACAACGCACAGGCAACGATGAGCGGTGCTAGAAAGACGGGCGACATGAGCAGGGCGCGCGGTAAAGACGCCATTATGCCCACAATGTGGTCGTTGCGTCACGTGAGGCAACGCCTGTTTCGCATGTTGCAACAGTCGTTCCTGTTACCGTGTCCGGCAAAAGAGACGACTGCGGCGCATGACATCACCCATGACGCGCGTGCGCGGGCCCGGCCGCCAAACTTGCGTGCGATGCGCGTTTCGTGCGACAGTCGGAACTCATCTGCGACATACAACGACGCGCATCGATCGACGGCCATCGAGACGAGCGCACGCGCGAACGAGACCCCTGCCGATCCACTCACCATCGAAAGGAGGGGACACGTCATGACGTCACGTCGTGCCGCATCGATCGCATCGCATCCTGCCTCGCACTCGCACTCATTCGCTCCCGCGCCGCGCATGCGCTGGGCCGCCGTCCTGGCCGTCGCGTACCTCGCCGTCGCCGGGTGCGCGGCGCAAGCCGACAGCGCGAACCACGCGGCCGCGCAGGCGGCTGGCCAGTCGGCCGTGCCTGCCTCGGCGGCGCCCGCGAATCCGGCCTCCGGCGGCACGCTGCTGCCGCCGCCGAGCCAGCTCTACGGCGACCTGTTCGTCGCGGTGCAGACCGCGCAGCTCTATCCCGACCAGAAGACCTTCGTCGATGCGACGCCCGATACCGATCCCGCGACGATCGTGCAGTTGTATCAGCAACAGAAGTCGCAGCCGGGCTTCTCGCTGAAGGCGTTCGTCGACCAGCACTTCACGCCGCCGCCGGCAGGCGGCGTCACACCGCCCGCGAACCAGACGCTGCGCCAGCACATCGACTGGCTGTGGCCGCAGCTCACGCGCACCAGCACGACGGTGCCGCCGTACAGCTCGCTGATCCCGATGCCGAAGCCGTACGTGGTGCCGGGCGGCCGCTTCCGCGAAGGCTACTACTGGGACACCTATTTCACGATGCTCGGGCTGCAGGTGTCGGGGCGCGAGGATCTCGTCGACGACATGCTCGACAACTTCGCGCATCTGATCGACACGATCGGCCACATCCCGAACGGCAACCGCACGTACTACGCGAGCCGCTCGCAGCCGCCGTTCTTCGCGTACATGGTCACGCTCGCCGCGCAGGCCGAAGGCGACAAGGTCTACCAGAAATACCTGCCGGCGCTGCGCAAGGAGCATGCGTACTGGATGCAGGGCGAAACCACGACGCCGCGCGGGCAGGCCGTGCGCCACGTGGTCGCGATGCCGGACGGCGCGGTGCTGAACCGCTACTGGGACGCGAGCGACACGCCGCGCGACGAGTCGTATCTCGAGGACGTGACGACCGCGAAGGCCGTGCCGGATCGCCCCGCGAACGAGGTGTACCGCGACCTGCGCGCGGGCGCCGAAAGCGGCTGGGACTACAGCTCGCGCTGGTTCGGCGACGGCAAGACGCTCGCGACGATCCGCACGACGTCGATCGTGCCGGTCGACCTGAACAGCCTGATGTTCCATCTCGAGACGACGATCGTGAAGGGCTGCGCGGTCACGCACGACATCGCGTGCGTCGCGGACTTTTCCGGACGGGCGGGCCGCCGCGCGGCCGCGATCAACCACTATCTGTGGAATCGTCACGGCTATTACGGCGACTACGACTGGCAGTTGCGCAAGCCGCGCGACGGCGTGACGGCCGCCGCGCTGTATCCGCTGTTCACGAGTGTCGCGTGGCCCGAGCGCGCGAAGGCGACCGCGCGCGAGGTGCGCAAGACGCTGCTGCAGCCGGGCGGCCTCGCGACGACGACCGAGAACACGGGCCAGCAGTGGGATGCGCCGAACGGCTGGGCGCCGCTGCAGTGGATCGCGATCGACGGGCTGCGCCGTTACGGCGACCCGGCGCTCGCGAAGGACATCGGCACGCGCTTCCTGACCGACGTGAAGCATGTGTATGCGACGGAAGGCAAGCTCGTCGAGAAGTATGTGGTCGAAGGGGCCGGCGCGGGCGGCGGCGGTGGCGGCGAATATCCGCTGCAGGACGGCTTCGGCTGGACCAACGGCGTCACGCTGAAACTGCTCGGGCTGTATGGCGAGTGATGGGGCGCGTGTGTCGCGCGCCGTCACTTGAATGCACACGGGCCGGAGCGCCGCGCAAGCGGCAGTCCGGCCCGTGTCGCCTGCGCGGTGCGTCAGAACGTGATCGTCGTGCGCACGCCGACCACCGTTTCGTCACCGATGCGCGCGCCGGCCGCGTTCGGGTTCGGGATGCCGCCGCCCGGCCGGAAGAAGTGCTGCAGGTCGGCCTGCAACTGCCACCACGGCGTGACCTGGTACTGGTAGGTCGCCTCGATCACCGTTTCCGCGCGACGCACCGGATAGCCGGGCGTCGTGTAGGCGCCCGTGTCGCCGTCGAGCGCACGCGCGTGCGAGCCGATCTTCGTGTAGCCGACCGCGATGCCGGCCGTATCGTTGTCGCGTCCGGCGAACGGCGCCTTCAGCGTGATGCCGGCATTCGCGGCGAAATCGACGACGTTGCGATCGCCCGGCGAGCCCATCACGCGCGCGAACACGCCGACCGAGCGCGGGCTGTCGGCCGACGGCCGCCACACCATCTGATCCGCGACCGCATAGAAGCCGTAGTTGCCGCGATGCGTGGCGGCGATCCCGTTGCTGTCGGGATTCGCGAGCGACAGCCCGTCGGTGCCGAAGCGCGGATCGTTCGCGTGCTGCGACTGATACCAGAAGCCGAGCTTGTACGTGCCGGGCAGGCCGGCTGGTGGCGGCGCCTTCGGATCGGCGGGCGGCGCGTTCAGCGCGTACTGGAGTTCGCCGATCACGAACGCGCCGCTGCGCAGGTTGAAGTTGGTGCCGTGCGCGTTCAGCGATTGGGCGTCGCCGTCGCTGCGGCCGGCCGGGTTGCCGTCGAACACGCCGACCATCGCGGTCCACGCGTCGGCCGGTTTCACGCGCAGCCGCACGCCGAGCGACGACAGCGGATACGCGGGGCCGCCGGCCGGCAGGTCGGTCGCCGGCAGAACGGGCCAGCCGAACGTCGCGTTCATGAACGTCGCCGCGTACTGGCTCACCATGAACTCCTGGTCGACGCTCTGCTGGCCGACCTTCACGTCGGCCTTGCCGTCGAGAAACGCCTGCTGGTACCAGAGCTCCCACAGCCGCGTGGTCGAATTCGCCTCGATGCCGGTCGCGGTCTGCAGCGTCTGCAGGTAGCGCTGCGTGAGGTTGGTGCCGTGGATCTGCAGCCCCGACACGTTGAACGTGCCGCCCGGCAGCCCGATCGCCTTCTCGGTATCGACGTTGAAGCCGAATTGCGTGACGCCCTGGTACGCGCCGCCGCGATTCGTGCCGCCCGCGGCGTTGTACAGGTATTCGCTGGTTTCCTGCAGGCTCAGCGTGACGCCGTGGTCGCCGAGCACGTCGCGCAGGCCGCCCATGTTGCCGAGCAGGTTCGAGCGCTCCCAGAAGCCGGTGGGGGCGGGCGCGGCGGCATCGGCGGCCTGGGCGGGGGCGGCGGCGGTGTCGCTGGCCCCGGCCGCCGGTTCGGCAGCGGCAGGCGACGCCGATTGCGCGAATGCGGATGCGGCGGCCAGCGACAGCATAAGCGCCGCGAGCGCATCGAGTCGGCGCTTGCGAGCGGGTTCGAAACGATTCTTCATGTGTGCTCCGTTATTTGAATACTTGGTCAGGCTGGCGAAGTGGCGGCATGAGGCGATCGCATGGGGGCAGCCGGCGCATGGGCACAGGGCCGCGCCGCGCTGCCGCTTACGGCAGCCAGCCGCCGATACGCCAAGCCTGTGTGAAGCCGAGGTGCGACGCGGCCGTGCAGAGCAGCGCGACGAGGGCGACGGCGGCCGCCATCGCGCCGACCAGCAGGCAGTCGAGCGGGCGCGGTGCCGCCGGCCTATGCGCGAGCGCGCTGCCGCGCCAGTTGCCGAGCGCGTGGGCGAGCGGGGAAACCGACGAGCGATCGCACGTGACGTGCAGGAGCCGCTTGAGTGTGGCCGCGAGCGATTGAAAGAACATGGCGTACCTCCGTCCGGTCCGGAGCATACCGGACGACGTGATCGAGCGTAGGCATGACGCGGCCTGCGATCGGCGGTTGGAACGTAACGGAGCGTGCGACGGACGAACCGGCGAGGCCGGTCCGGGAGGAAGCGCGCTAACCCGACGAAGCGAGCTAGCGGCGAAGGACATGCGTCCGGCTGCTATCTCGCGATGGCTTGGCCGGCCTGTGCCGGCATCGAACTACAACTTGAGCATGTGTCCACGAAGGGACTCCCTTGACGATTCGGGGCGGATTGTAGTCGCGAGTTTTGCTGCGGTGCAAGCAAAAAACGTCGTCTTTGCGCGCATCGCGACAGTGTTGCAGCGGCGGTTCGCCCCGGCCGACACGCGGTACAGCCTCCCGCCGGCCGCTTGCCGGGACTGTTGCTCGCACGCATCGGCGGACCGCACCGTCCCGCGCGTTGAAAGGTTGCGGCGCGTCATTCCGGGCGCAAATCTTTCAGCGTCCCGGTGCCGGAAAAAATATTCCCCGAAGGGCGTTCCAGAGGGTTGACTTCCGTTTCGGCCGGTCCATAGAATCCGCCATCTTCACTCTTGGGGCCGCCGCCTTGGACGCCTGCAGTAGTCGATCTTCGAACGAAGTTTCCGCCTGAGCGACCGACGTCCGCGCCTCATCGAAGCCGCCGTTTGTCCCCCAGGCAAACGGTGCGCGCAGCAGTATTCCGCAGTAACTCCCTACGTGCACCCTGATTCGCGCCGGTTAGCGTGATGCCTTTGCGCATGCGCGATCCGGTTTCGCCGCCGCCTGGTGCGCGGCCGCGTTCGCGTATGCGTTTCGCATGCAGCCGAACGGCGGTCAGCGCGCCGGACGGCGGTCAACCGTGTTTTCCGGAACACCGCACAGGAGCCACCATGAACGACAGTGACAGTTGTCCCTTATGCCCGTTGCGTCAACAGACCCTTTTGAACCCGGGTCGCAGGGACATGCCGGCCGACTAGCCTGACACGTCGTTCAGGCCCGGACTGGCCCCGCGCCCACCACGCGGCCGGCACGCATGCCGTCGCCGCCAGGAGCCAGACCATGAACTTCGGCCTTCTGCTGTCGAATCTCCCGCAAGTCACGCAATCGCGTTCGCACTACGACGCGATGCTGACGTTCGACGCCCGTCCGCGGGTGTTCTCCCGCTTGTTGAACCGCCTCAAGTCGTTGATCCACTGACACGCCGAGCGCGTCTCGGCATGCGCACGCGGGCCGGTTCCGCGCGCGTATGCCAAGGCCACACGCTTGACCGGATAAAAAACCAGCCGTACGGAATTCATCATGTCCACGCCATCCAACGTCTCTCCACCGATCGCCGTCGAGCGCAGCGCCGTGCTCGATGAAGCCCACCTGGGCGACATCCGCGGTGCCCTCGGCACGATCTCGCATCACGACACCGCCGCACGCGGCACGTGGTGGGCACGGCTGCGCACGCTGCTCGCGATCATCGGCCCCGGCCTGATCGTGATGGTCGGCGACAACGACGCGGGCGCATTCGGCACCTACACGCAGGCGGGCCAGAACTACGGCACGACGCTGCTGTGGACGCTGCTGCTGCTGGTGCCGGTGCTGTACGTGAACCAGGAAATGGTGCTGCGCCTCGGCGCGGTCACGGGCGTCGGTCATGCGCGCCTGATCTTCGAGCGCTTCGGCCGGTTCTGGGGTGCGTTCAGTGTGATCGACCTGTTCCTGCTCAATGCGCTGACGATCGTCACCGAGTTCATCGGCATCACGTTCGTGCTGGCTTTCTTCGGGCTCCCGAAGGTTGCGGGCGTGTGCGTGGCGGCCGCGCTGACGATGGCCGCGGTGAGTACCGGCGACTTCCGGCGCTTCGAGCGGTTCGCGATCGTGCTGTGCGTGCTGAGCCTGCTGCTCGTGCCGGTGCTCGTGTCGATCCATCCGCCGGTGTCGCAGATGTCGCGCGACTTCTTCGTGCCGAACTGGCCCGCGCACGCGAAGCTGTCCGACGTGATGCTGCTCGTGATCGGCATCGTCGGCACGACGGTCGCGCCGTGGCAGCTGTTCTTCCAGCAGAGCTACGTGATCGACAAGCGCATTACGCCGCGCTTCATGAAGTACGAGAAGGTCGACCTGTGGATCGGCATCGCGTTCGTGCTGATCGGCGCGGTCGCGATGATCGGCTTCAGCGCCGCGCTGTTCGGCGGTCATCCGGAAGCAGGCAACTTCACTGACGCGGGCGGCGTGATCGCGGGCCTCGAGAAGTATGCGGGCCGCACGGGCGCGACGCTGTTCGCGGTCGCGCTGCTCGACGCGTGCATCATCGGCGCGGCGGCGGTGTCGCTGTCGACCGCGTATGCGATCGGCGACGTGTTCAAGATCCGCCATTCGCTGCATCGCGGCGTGTCCGACGCGAAGGGCTTCTATCTCGTCTACTTCGGGATCGTCGCGGCCGCTGCCGCGCTCGTGCTGATCCCGGGCAGCCCGCTCGGCCTGCTGACCGAAGCGGTGCAGACGCTCGCGGGCGTGCTGCTGCCGAGCGCGACGGTGTTCCTGCTCGTGCTCTGCAACGATCGCCAGGTGCTCGGCCCGTGGGTCAACTCGACGAAGCTCAACGTGTTTACGGGCGCGGTGATCTGGGTGCTCGTGCTGCTGTCGATCATCCTGACCGCGTCGGTGATGTATCCGGACATCAGCGGCGAAGCGATCGTCGACGTGCTGGTCGGCGGCACGGTGCTCGCGATCGCCGGTTATCTCGCGACGGTGCTGATTCGCCGCAACAAGCGCGTCGTCGAGCCGGGCATCGATCGTGCGGCGCGCGACACGTGGCGCATGCCGCCGCTCGACTCGCTCGAGCCGCAGAAGATGACGGTCGCGACGCGTGTCTGGATGGCCGTGCTGCGCGGCTATCTGGTGGTCGCGGTCGGTCTCGTGATCGTCAAGGTCGTGCAGATGACGCTGATGAAGTAACGGCGCGCGTCATCTCCGCGATGAGTCCCGCACATGCCGGCCCGCGAGGCCGGCATGTGCGTATACGCAAGTCAGATCAGCTCGAGTTTCGATGTGAGGTACGTGAGCTGGATCCGGTTCGCGACGCCGAAGCGCTTGCGCAGCTTGCGCAGGTGATAGTCGACGTTGTGCGCGCTGGTGTCGAGGCGCCGGCCGATCTCCTTGTCGGATGCGCCTTCCGCGATGCCCAGCAGCAGTTCCTGCTCGAACGGCGTGAGCCCGTTGACCGCGCGCTCGCGCGACGTCGCGATCAGTTGCGGCGACGCGAACTTGTGCACCGACAGCCCGATCGACAGCGCCTGCTCGATCGTCGCCGGCGTGATCCACTCGCGCGTGCGGCGCGGTGCGGTGAAGCTCATGAACGCGTGCAGCCGCGTACCGGGCACGGCCATCGAATACATGATGCCGCTGCACATCCCGTCCTCCTGCATCGTCTGCAGGAAACCGTCGAGCGCGGCCGGCGTCACGCACGGGCCGTCGTCGCGCTCGCGGTGTTCGCGGCGCAGCTGCTGCAGGTCCCACACGATCGGCATGTTGCATACCCGCGCGTCGAGCGTGCGCGGATCGATGTCGTGATGATTGTGCCGCACGTAGTCGCCACGGTAGGTGTTCGGCGTGAACGCCTCGTGCAGGTAGAGACTTTCGACGCGCTCGCGCGAGAATTCGAGCGCGAAGTACGCGAACGTCGAGAAGCCCGTCAGGTGCAGCAGGCTTGCGACGATCCGGTTGCGTTCCGCCGTGCTCTGCGCGTTCGCGAGCGTATCGGCGACGCCGAGCTTCGGCGCATGCGGCTGCGTGATGTCGCCGCGCTTCAAGTCATCGCACCAGACGACCTGCACCGGGCGCTCTCTCGACGCGTCGGCGCAGGCGACCGTCCGCCGGGGCGAACGGGACAACGTTGTGGCGACCGCTTCTTCTTGCAATGCAATATCGGACATGAGCCATCCCTCGGAATCGACGCGCATCGCGTGGCGGCAGCCGTGTCGTGCACGGCGCTCGCGACGGTGCGATCGAGCATCTTTATGATATGCGCCGATCGTCATCCAGACGAAACGCGGGGGCATTGTACAAAAATGCCTGTGTGCGCGTAATATGCCGTAATACTAATGCGGGCGAAAGGTTCATATCCGCACCGGTATAGAGATGACCAGAAAATCATAAAGAAAAGACCAGGTGGTGACGGGGCAAGTTCACATATTGGGAAAGGGTGGGCTGCTCATGACATATGCTGACGACGCGCCACGCGTCGAGTGGTTTTCGCAAGCCGATATCGCGGCCGCTGCCGCTTATTCGAAAGAAATTCATGCATTCGAGCGTGACGTTTTTACCGGCATTCAAATCGCGCCCGGTAAGTCCGACCTGAGTCTCGTCGATTTCGCCCAATGCCATGCGCGATTGCGGCAAATCGGTTTCAGCACGCTCGGTTACGGCGCATACGAGATGATCGGGCGGCGCATTCTGTGCGCGCATCTGCTGCGCGACCTTGCGCCCGCGACGTTCATGCAGCCGTATATCGACGGCATGCTCTACGAGAGCGACCCGCGTTTCGCGCAGGTGCGGCAGAGCGGCTTTCCGGTCGCGTGGCGGCTCGACGAGATCGAGTCGGCCGCGCAGGGCAGCGGCGATCGCAAGGTGCTCGCGCTGGCCGGCCATTTGCGTGCGCATGCAATGAACAGCGGCGTGATCTTCAGCCTGTCGGCGCCGCGGCTCGACCTGCGCGTCGCGGTGAACGTGACGTCGGAAGCCCACGGCACCGAGTGGATCGACGATCGCGTGATCGGCGGCGCGCTGTCGGTGAGTCTCGCCGTGCATCGCATCGCGCTGCCGTTTCTCGAGGCGCGCATCGCGCGCATGCGCGGCTTCGCGCTCGGCGACGAGCAGCAGCAGGTGCTCGAGCGCCTCGTACACGGGCTGTCCGACCAGGAGATCGCTAGCGCCTTGCGCACGTCGCTGCACAAGGTCGGTCACCATATCCGTTCGCTCGAAAAACTCTTCAACGTCCAGAACCGCGCGCAGCTCGCGTACCTCGCCGCACGCCGCCTGGAGTCCTGACCCTTTCCGCCCGCGCGGCGCCCGCCGCGCGATGGAAGCGGTTCCGGCGATGGGCACGCGCACGCGCCGCCGGGTTTCGTAGTCCGATCCGATCGCCGCCGGAAAACCGCCGCGACGCTACGAGGCGCATCCCTTTTCACGCGGTTTCCCGTCGCTACACTCGTCCCATTCAACGGTCCGAGCGACGCGGGGCATGATGGCCCGCGCCCGCCGGCGACAACGACAGGACGACGGCACGATGGCAGAACCGAAGGCGCTCCCTCGCGACTGGCAGCGGATCTTTTCCGCCGGCCGCAGCGTGTCCGGGCGGCGCCTCGGGGCGTCGCCGCGCGCCGACCTGTTTCTCGCCGGGTTCATCGTGTCGGTGGTCGCGCTGTTCATCCTGCCGCTGCCGCAGGCCGCGCTCGACGGGATGATCTCGCTGAACCTCGCGGCGAGCGTCGTGTTGCTGACGGTGTCGACCTACGTGCCGTCGGCGGTCAGCTTTTCGTCGTTTCCCGCGCTGCTGCTGTTCACCACGCTGTTCCGGCTCGCGCTGAACATCGCGTCGTGCAAGCTGATCCTGCTGCACGCGAACGCCGGCCACGTGATCGACGCGTTCGGGCGGCTCGTGGTCGGCAACAACGTCGTGGTGGGCGGCGTGGTGTTCCTCGTGATCGCCGTCGTGCAGTTCATCGTGATTGCAAAGGGCTCCGAACGGGTCGCCGAAGTCGGCGCGCGCTTCTCGCTCGACGCGATGCCGGGCAAGCAAATGAGCATCGACGCCGACCTGCGCGCGGGCATCATCAGCGCCGACGAAGCGCGCGAGCGCCGCGAGAAGCTCGAGCAGGAATCGCAGATGCACGGCGCGATGGACGGCGCGATGAAGTTCGTGAAGGGCGACGCGATCGCCGGCCTCGTGATCGCGTTCATCAACATCGTCGCGGGGATTGCGGTCGGCACGCTGATGCACGGCATGGATATCGGCGAGGCGCTGCAGCGCTACGCGATCCTGACGGTCGGCGACGGGATGGCGTCGCAGATTCCGTCGCTGCTGGTGTCGATCGCGGCCGGCATCGTGACGACGCGCGTCGCGACGCGCGACACGCGGCAGCGCCAGCTCGGCGAGCAGCTGGGCGAGCAGCTCGGCGCGCATCCGCGTGCGCTGCTGATCGCGGCGCTCGTGCTCGCCGGCTTTCTCGTCGTCCCCGGGTTCCCGAAATGGTCGTTCGCACTGATCGCGCTCGGCCTCGGCGCGTTCGCCGTCACGCAGTTGAAGCGCAAGACGACCGCGCCGAGCTTCAACCTGATTCATATCGCCGGACGCATCGGCGCGACCGACGACGGCCAGCCCGCGAAGGTGTCGCATGCGGCGGGCGTCACGTCGCTGATCGCTGTGTCGCTGTCGGACGACCTGCGCACGACGCTGAATCTCGCGCAACTGCAGACCGCGCTGTCGAGCGCGAAGGCGCGCGTCGACGCGGATATCGGCACGGTGTTTCCGCGCATCACGCTGAACGACGACGAGGGCGCGGCGGCCGGCACTTACCGGATCTATCTGCAGGACGTGCTCGCCGCACATGGCGCGCTGAAGCCGGGCTGGCTGCTGTGGGACGGCGTCGCGCCGCTGCCGGAGCGCGCGGAACGCCAGCCGGCCGAGGCATTCGGCCCGTTCGCGACCGCGCTGTGGATCAAGCCCGACGGCGCGGCGCCGGACGGCAAGTGGCTGACGAGCGAAGGCGCGCTCGCCGCGCACGTCGAGCAGATCGTGCGCCAGCACGCGGACGAGCTGCTCGGCATCCAGGAGACGCAGGCGCTCGTGCATCTGGTGCGCCGCGAGCACCCCGAACTGGTCGGCGAACTGACGCGGCTCGTGCCGCTGCAGCGCGTGACCGAGGTGCTGCGCCGGCTGCTCGCCGAACAGGTGCCGATCCGCAACCTGCGCGTGATCTTCGAGAGCCTGATCACGTGGGCGCCGAACGAGCCGGACGACGTGATCGCGCTGGTCGAGCTGGTGCGCGTCGACCTGCGCCGGATGATCACCGATCGCCATGCGGGCGCGGCGCGCCAGCTGCGCGTCGTGCTGTTCGAGCAGAACCTGCAGGAGCGGATCGAGAACGCGGTGATGCGGACGAAGCAGGGCAATTTCCTCGCGCTGTCGAGTGCGATCAAGCAGGACATCGGCGAGCAGGTGCGCGCGATCGTGCAGGCCGCGCAGGCGACCGGCGCCGGCGGCCACGGCAACCCACAAGGTGCGCCGCGGCTCGCGGTGATGGTCGCGCTCGGCGCGCGCCGCTACGTGAAGACGATCTTGCAGCCGGTGCTGCCCGAGCTCGCGGTGCTGTCGTACCAGGAGGTCGAGGAGGACGTGCAGCTCCATACGGTCGGCTGGGTGAAGAACCCGCCCGACGACGGCACGCTCGGCGCGGGCGCCGGCGTGCGCGCGCCCGGAGTCGTGCAATGACGAGCTCGACGATCCTCGACCTGACGCGGCAGGCGCTGATGCTGGTGCTGCTGCTGTCGCTGCCGATCGTGCTGATCGCGACTGTGACTGGTCTCGTCGTCGCGATCCTGCAGGCGGTCACGCAGGTGCAGGACGCCAACATCGGCATCGCGGTGCGGCTGATCGCCGTGATGGTCGCGCTCGTGCTGCTGTCGGGCTGGCTCGGCAGCGAGGTGCTGCGCTTCGCGCAGCAGGCGCTGGAACGCATGTTTGTTTCTTCCACAGGAGTGTTTTGATGCGTCAACGCGTCGCCCCGATCCGGTTTCAACCGCGCCGCCTGCAACGGGTTGCGCTCGCCATGTGCGCGACCGCGCTGCTCACGGCGTCGCTGTGCGTGACGATCGCGCAGCCGGCGCGCGCGGCCGACCTGCGCTGGCGCAACAAGCCGTTCACGATCGTCGCGAACGGCAAGAAGATCGGCGACTTCATTCGCGAGCTCGCGTCGTCGCAGGGCGTGACGGCCGTGGTCGATCCGAAGGTGGACGGCGTGATCAGCGGCCGCTTCTCGGGCACGCCGCAGCAGACGCTCGATACGATCTGCTCGACCTACGGGCTCACGTGGTACTACGACGGCTCGTTCCTGTACGTCGATCCGGCCGACCAGTCGCAGACGCAGATGATTCCGATCCCGCCGAACGCGGCCGGCGAGATCGGCCGCTCGCTGCAGGCGATGCAGATTCCCGACAAGCGCTACACACTCGTGATCAACGACCGCGCGAACAGCGTCTACGTGGCGGGCCCGCGCCGCTATGTCGAACTCGTGCGCCAGGCGGTCGGCTCGGTCGGCGATCCGTCGGCGAACGGCGCGCATGCGGACATCCGCGCGTTCCGGCTCAGGTACGGCTGGGCGTCCGATTTCACGATCAACCGCTCGGGCAAGGAAGTGACGGTGCCGGGCGTCGCGACGATCCTGCGCCGGCTGTTCGGCAAAGGCGGCGGCACGAACGAGCCGCCGTCGAGCACGCCGCTCGGGCAGGCCGCACGCCAGGTGAAGCTCGGCTCGGGGCTGACGATCGCGGTGCCGCGGCTCGACTTTCCGGACATTTCCGGCGGCTCGCGCCAGGGCAGCTATGGCGGCGCCGACAGCGCGGCCGGCGGCTTCTCGCCGTTCTCGAACGCCGGCGGCGGCGACACGCTGCCGCAGATCGTCGCCGATCCGGCGATCAACGCGGTGATCGTGCGCGACCTGCCCGAGAACATGTATCGCTACCAGTCGCTGATCAACCAGCTCGACGAGCGGCCGCGCATCGTCGAGATCAACGTGACGATCATCGACATCAACGAGGATTCGCTCGACAGCCTCGGTATCGACTGGCGCCTGCACACGACGCATGGCGACGTGCAGATCGGCAACGGCCAGAACCCGCTGAACGGCAACACGCAGTACAACGGCGCCGGCAATCCGCCGCTCACGTTCGGCATCGGCACCTCCGAAACCGGGCAGACCGGCACCTTCTTGCCGACCGGCATCGCGCTCACCGCATCGATCGGCGGCTCGCTGCGCAACTACCTGCTCACGCGCGTGAATGCGCTCGCCCAGAAAGGGCAGGCGCAGCTGCGTTCGAAGCCGAAGGTGCTCGCGCTCGACAACACCGAGGCCATTCTCGAGAACCTCACGCAGTTCTACGTGCAGGTGCAGGGCTACCAGGATTCGTCGCTGTACAGCGTGACGACCGGCACCAGCATCAAGGTAACGCCGATGATCGTCGACGAGGCGATCCGCAATGCGGCGGCCGTGTCGGGTAATCCGCAGAGCGTGATGATGTCGATCGACATCCAGGACGGCAACATCGTGCCGGGGCAGGCGGTGTCGAACGTGCCGGTAATCCAGCAGCGCAACATCGTCACCAAGACGATGATCGACGAAGGCAAGAGCCTGCTGATCGCGGGCTTCAACGACGACGAGGTGCGGCTGAACAAGAGCGGCGTGCCGTGGCTGTCGGACATTCCGCTGATCGGCAACCTGTTCAAGTACACCGACAAGTCGGGCAATCACATGGAGCGGTTCTACTTGCTGACGCCGCGCGTGGTGACGACCGCGTCGATGTACGCGCCGGACGGCGCGCCCGTGAACCCGGGCGCGGGCGGGCCGGCCGATCCGAACGGCGCGTCGATGTATCGCCCGCCGGACAACGACATCGCGGTGCCGCTGACGCCCGCGCCGCTGCCCGGCACGAAGTTCGGCCCGCCCGCGCTGCCGCCGCCGTCGTCGGATTCGGCGTCGCGGCCCGTGGCGACGACCGCAGGAGCGTCCACCCATGTCGACGACCATCATTGAGCCGCACGGCGACGGCCCACTGCCCGGCGGCGCGGCGGGCGGGGCGGCCGCACTCGCGTCGCCGTGGAACCTGTGCTTTCTCAGCGGGCCGATGTACGGCCGCACGATGTCGCTCGCGCGCGGCGCGAACTGGGTCGGCACCGCGGCCGATTGCGAAGTGATCCTGCCCGATCGCGAGATCGGTGCGAAACAGGTGTGCCTGCAGGTCGGCGCGCTCGCGGTGACCGTGCAGAACCACGGCGGCGAAGGCGGCGCGCCGGTGCTGTTCAACGATGAGCCGCTCGGCGCGGGCCGCCGCTCGATGACGCCGCAGGACGTCGTGACGGTCGGTTCCATCAAGCTCGGCATCGCGCGTCATGCGCAGGCGAGCGTCGCGGTGCCCGACGAGGCCGACGCGCCGGACGCCGCGCGCGAGGCCGCGTGGCTCGGCTGGCTCACAGGCGGCCTGCGCCGTCTCGGCAGCCGGCGGCTCGTGATCGCGCTCGTCGCGCTGTGGATCGGCGTGCTGCTCGGCGCGCTCGGCTATGGCTTCGTCGCGTGGTCGGGGCGCCTGCCGTGGCAGCACGAATCGGTGCTCGCGCGCACGCATCGGCTGCAGCAGCAGCTGCATGCGTATCCGGAACTCGCCGTCGCGCCGCGCGACGACGGCGTGATCGTGTCGGGCTACGTGAGCGATCCGGCCGCACGGGAGCGCGTCGCGCAGATCGTCGCAGGCGTCGACAACGCGGCGCTCGGCAACATCTACGTCGTGAGCGATCTCGTCGCGACCGCGCAGACGTATTTCAGCGACACGGCGCTGACGGTCACCTATCTCGGCCGCGGCCGGATCGAATTGACGGGCGCGGCCGAGCGCGCGCAGATCGAGCCGCGCATCCGCAACTACATGAAGGACGCGCGCCCGGCGCTCGAGGTGGTCGACCACGTGCGCGACGCCGATGCCGCCGCGCCGCGCACCGCGACGACGCTCGGCGGTGTCGCGGGGATTCCGGAGATCACGACCGTGTTCGCGGGCGACGGCGACCAGCGTTATATCGAGACCGTCGACGGCAGCCGCTACTTCGAAGGCGCGCGGCTGAAGGAAGGGTCGACGGTCGTGTCGATCGGCCCGGACGAAGTCGTGTTCGAACGCAACGGCCAGCGCATCACGATGCCGCTCGGCGGTTCGTCCGCGAGCGCGCCCGGGCAGGAGACGGCGACGCGCCCGCCCGGAAGAGCGTCGTGCAGGGCAAGAG